>JAAZOO010000535.1 GCA_012797715.1 Geobacteraceae bacterium
GTATGACATACCCGAAGGGACGTTCGACAAATAGCCGCTGCATTTCAGGAGGTATGCCGTGCTGCTGATTATCCTGCTCATATTCATCGCCGTGTTTCTCGTGATTCTGGCGATCTACCTGAATATCGCGGCAGTCAAGGATTCGCCGAAAGCGGAGCTGAAGCGCCGGCTGCGCCAGGTGGCCCTGACCGGCGGCCGCGACGCGGGGAGCATGACTACCGACCTGCGTTCGGAAATAATCAGGGAGACCCCGCCGCTTGTCAGGGCCCTGAGCAAGGTACCTCTCCTGCGAGGTCTGGAAGGGAGAATAGACCGATCCGGGCTTACCATCTCGGTCCAGACCTTTCTGCTTATCACCGCCGGTCTCGGAGCCATCGGGTTCCTCGTCTGTTACCTCCTGTCGAAAATCCTGATTCTCAGCCTTGCGGTGGCTGCTCTACTTCTGTTTGTTCCGTTTCTCTTCATGGAATTCAAGAAACGCCAACGGGAGGACAAGTTCACCGAGCTGTTCCCCGATGCCCTGACCATGATTGCCCGCTCCATCCGTTCCGGGCACTCCTTTGCCAGCTCCATCGAGCTGGTGGGCAAGGAGGTGTCCGATCCGGTGGGGAGCCTGTTCAAGACCGCCTATGACCAGCAGATGCTGGGACTGCGGATAAACGATACCCTCAACAACCTGAACAACCGCATCGACAGCCTGGACTTGCGGTTTTTCACCACGGCAGTGGCTATCAACAGCGAGGTGGGCGGCAACTTTGCCGAAATCCTGGACAAGCTTGCCGAAACTATCCGAGAAAGGCTCAAGATCAAGCGGCAACTCCGTGTCTATACCGCGCAGGCACGCATGTCGGGATATATCCTGGCCGTTCTGCCGATTATCATGTTCTTCGTTATGAATGTCCTGATTCCCGGATACCAGAAAACTCTTCTTGAAAATGATACCGGCCGCATCCTACTGATCGTTGCGGCCGTGATGCAGATTATTGGATTTTTCGTCATCAGGAAGATTATCAACATCCGCATCTAGGAGAGCGCTGCCATGCTCCTCATCACCACGATAGCCGTATTTATAGCCGTTGCCTGCATTGCCTGGGCCATTCTTTACCATTTCTATGGCGGGAAAGGCATCGTAGCGGAGCGTCTCGAAAAACTGGCTCCTTCGGAAAACATGGATATCACGAAGGCGCAGAAAACGGCCAGGATAGAAAAGTCGCTGTTCAAGCTGGGTGCAAAGGTGCCAGTGTCCCCCAAGAACATGAACAAGTATCAGCGGATGCTTGTGGCGGCCGGGTACCGAAAAGAGGTAGTGTACCCCTTTCTCGGGAGCAAGGTGATTTTCACCATTCTTCTTCCTCTCCTGTATCCCGCATACCTGGCATTCGCCACACTGCAGGGGGTTACTTTCAGGGAGGCATTGCTCAAGAGCCAACCTCTGTTGGTGACGGTGGCCTTGGCCATTGTCGGGTTCCTGCTTCCCAGTTACTGGCTGTACTATGTGAAAAACAAACGACAGACCCAGATTTTCCACTCGCTTCCTGATATCCACGATCTATTGACGGTGTGCGTGGAAGCGGGTCTGAGCCTTGACGCAGCCCTGATTCGCATAACCGAAACACCCCAATTCGAAAAGGACCCCCTTGCACAGGAGATACGCATCGCCACGCGGGAAACGCGCGCCGGCAAACCGCGAATCGAAGCGTTGAAGGATATGGCTGACAGGACCATGGTCGATGATGTGACATCCTTTGTCGTAATGCTGGCCCAGACGGAGAAGTTCGGAACCAGCCTTGCCCAGGCATTGCGGGTGCATGCCGATTCCCTTAGAACCAAACGGAGGCAGATTGCCGAAGAATCTGCCGCAAAAACTACTATCAAGCTGA
>JAAZOO010000536.1 GCA_012797715.1 Geobacteraceae bacterium
CGGCTACTCCCTGGAATTTACCGAGGTTAACCACCGACAGCTGGGGGTGCAGCGCTTTCCGAGCCGCGTCTGGTTCGAGACGGCGGAGGAGTTCCTCCGCTTCATCGGCAAGGGGAAGGATTTCGAACGGTTCCGGGCGCTGGCGGAAGAGACATTGGAGGAGTTTTCGACGCTCAAGGATTGGCTGGAGCGGAGGCCGCTGAAGGCACTGGAGCACCGGGAGGTCTGGCCCCGGGTGC
The DNA here is from genome assembly GCA_012797715.1 of Geobacteraceae bacterium. GTDB lineage: Bacteria > Desulfobacterota > Desulfuromonadia > Geobacterales > Geobacteraceae > RPRC01. The sequence continues at coordinate 240 of JAAZOO010000536.1, forward strand.
TGGCGGTCTGCCGCTTCCTGCGGGAGAATCCAAGGCCGGGGCGCTACATCCGGGAGCTGGACATCCCGGGGGTGGACAGCAAGTTCATCGAGCAGCACAAATCGCTCCTGCGGGAGCTGCTGGATCTGGTGCTACCAATTGAGGCCGTGGACCCGGAGGTCACCGCCATGTCCGGGCACGGATTCGAGAGGCGTTACGGCTTCCGCTACGATGAGCCGCTGATCCGTTTCCGCATCCTCGATCCGAATATTGCCGGACCGTGGGGGGTGGACGACGTCAGCGTCCCCCTCGGCCGGTTCCTGACCCTTTCGCCCCCCTGCGACCGGGTGATCATCACCGAGAACAAGGTCAACGGCCTCACTTTTCCGCCCCTGCCGGGGGCCATGGTACTATTCGGTCTCGGCTACGGCATCTCCTCCCTGCGGGAGGCAGCCTGGCTTGGAGAGAAGGAGATCCTCTACTGGGGGGACATCGACACCCACGGTTTCTCCATCCTTTCCCAGCTCCGGGGGTATTTCCCGCGCACCCGCTCCCTGCTCATGGACCGGGAAACCTTGCTGGAATTCCGCCCTTTGTGGGGGCGGGAAGAGGATGAGAAGCGGTGCGCGGTCGAGCTTGCCAATCTGGATGAATCAGAGCGGCAGTTGTACCTGGACCTGAAGGACAACGCCCTGGGAGAAAACGTTCGGCTGGAGCAGGAGAGGATCGCCTTCGGCTGGCTCCAACGAAGGCTCATGTTGTTGGGTCGCGCGACATGTCGCCAACCCAACCTGCGAACTACGAACTGCATTCCGAAGACATGAATCACGTCTTTGCACCCTCCTCCAACCCCTCCCATCGAAGGGAGGGGGGTAATTCCCTCTCCTTGGTGGGAGAGGGCAGGGAGAGGGGGAGCAAGATCCGGACAGGAACAAATATCACCATGACCCACCGCACCATCCTCCACATCGACATGAATGCCTTTTTCGCCTCGGTGGAGCAGGCCATGAATCCGGCCCTGCGCGGCAGGCCCATTGCCGTGGTCGGCTCGGCCAAGCGGACCGTGATCACCACCTCCTCCTACGAGGCGAGGAAGTTCGGGGTGAAGACCGGCATGGCGGTGTGGGAGGCGAAGCGCTGCTGCCCGGAGCTCATCCTGGTGGTGGGGAACAACCGGCGCTATACCCACACCTCGGCCGGCATTGTCCGCATGATGCTGGACTACACGCCGCTGGTGGAGGTCTTCTCCATCGATGAGGCGTTCATGGAAGTGACCGGGTCCCTGAAGCTGTTCGGCACGGCGGAGAACATCGCCATGCAGCTGAAGGCGCGTATCCGTCATCGCTTCGGCATCACCTGCTCCATCGGCATCGCCCCCAACAAGCTCCTGGCCAAGCTGGCCTCCGACATGGAGAAGCCGGACGGCCTCACCGTCATTCGGCCGGAAGAGGTGGCCGGGGTGCTGGAAAAGGTCCCCATCGGGGACCTCTGCGGCATCGGCAGGAAGACGGAGCGATCCTTGCGGTTCCTCGGCATCACCACCTGCGGTCAACTGGGCCGCTATCCTGTCGAAATATTGACAAAGAGGTTCGGCATTGTCGGTGAACACCTGCATCGCATGGGAAAGGGCGTGGACGATGCGCCCGTGGTTCCGGCGGAACAGGCGGAACCGGTGAAGTCGGTGGGCCATTCCATGACACTGGAGCGTGACATAGAGCGGCGCGAGGATATCCTGAGATACCTGCTCCAACTTTCGGAGATGGTGGGAAGGCGGGCGAGGCGCTACGGTGTGAGCGGCAAGACGGTGCGCCTGCATATCAGGTATGCCGATTTCGTCACCGATTTCGCGAGGCAGAAGACGCTGCCGGATTTTGTGAACCTCAGTGACGATATCTACCGGGCCGCCGTGGAGCTGCTGGATGCCGTTACCCTGGAACAGCCGGTGCGGCTGCTGGGGGTCTGTCTGTCCGGCCTCCGTCACGAAGCAGGGCAACTGCCGCTGTTCGGAGGGGGTAGGAAGAAGGCGTCTGCCGCGCGAGCCATGGATGCGGTGAATGACCGCTACGGGGAATTTTCCGTAACCTTTGCCTCGCTCCATGCCGATGATGGGGAAAAAGGGTCTTTTGTCATCTCCCCGGCATGGCGGCCGGAGGGTATCCGCTGCGTCGACGTGGGATGATGATCGGGTCGGGCTACCTGAAACGGGGTACAGAATGGTGCTTTTGCGGTTTCCCTGGGGGAACCGGGGGGATGGGGCGAACGGGAGCATCGGTATCGGTACACGGTGGTAGCGGC
>JAAZOO010000537.1 GCA_012797715.1 Geobacteraceae bacterium
CTGCAATCCCGTCCCGTTTCTGCTGGTGGATGATTCCCGGAGAACGGCCCGCCTTCGTTCGGGCATCCTTGCCGATATTGCGCCGACGGTGCTGGAGCTTCTCGGAATCCCCCAGCCGGAGGAGATGACGGGCGTCAGCCTGCTCTCTCGGCAGGCCTGAAAACACCGGCGCGCCTCGGCTCGGCTGTGCGCCGGAATACTCACTCCCTTTCCGCGGCAATCCCGTCTTCCATGGGATGCAGTCTGAAGCCTCTCCTCCGCAGGGATTCCCTCAGCTTTTCCGGAGGCGCTGCCTTCTTCCATCCGCCGTGAAACCGGTCCGCAGCCAGCAGGATTCCGCCCGGTCTGAGGCGCGACGTCAATGAGTCGAACGCGGCTTCGATCTTCCTTTCATCATGGATAAACGGCCCTCCCAGCAACCCATTGCAGAGAATGATGTCATAGGGCTGTTCTCCGGGGCGTGGAGGACGGCAGACGTCATCCTGGAAAAACACGATTCCCCCCGTTGCACCATTCACGAGCAGCGTTTCCCTGTGCATCCTGAAGGTCTTCTCTCTGACAGGGTCATGGGGGAAAAAGCCGTGGGCGGCTGCAAGCAGCTCCAGCGGTTCGAGGGAACACCCGTGGAGTATCCTCCGGCTTTCCGGAATGCACCGTGCCCGGAGGAGCAGCGCCAGGTCGTAGGTGGTTTCACCTGTGCCGCATGCGGCGTCCAGACAGCGAATCGTGCGATGCGGGAGGTCCCGGCGCTGATCAAGCCAGGCATCGAGAAACCGAATCTGTGCAGGGTAGCGGTGAAAACTCTCCCCGTGGCGTCGGGGGAGCAGCAGGGTAAAGAGGAAGCGGGTACGGTATTTTTCATCAGCCGCCAGCAGCTCCAGAAAACGGGAGGGATTTACGACAGGGGAGGCTTCCCTGACTCCGCGCAGGAAGTCGAGCCAGCTTGCACATGTGGCAAGGAGGATGAAACCCGTTTCCGAACGATAGCGTAGCGACAGGGAAAGGAGGCGCGTCAGGGCGCGCGCTATCTCCGCCATGGGGAGGTAGAGTTCGGTCAGGGAGCGCATTTCTCCGGTAACCACAAGCCCGGCATCCCAGAGGCCGAAGGGGCAGCAGGCGGAATAGGCCCGGAAAAGCCCTCCGAGCCGGAAGATGTATCGTTCCAGCACTGCGTCTCGTATGGTTCCGGGTACCACCAGGCGGGAGAGAGCGGTTCCGGTGTGCCGGGCAGATAGCGTGGGAGTGAAGAGGGGGATCACGTCGGTTTCGGTGGTTTCGTTCCCATAGCGGTCGGCGCGTCGGTCAGAACGTGAAGCGGAGCCCGCCTTCGAACCAGCGTCGAGGGGACTGGTACATGTCGAACAAATACTGGTCGCCGTTGAAAAGGTTGTGGGCCGTGAAGAAGACCTCTCCTGCAACACTGCCGGGCAGGCTGAACTTCCGGGAGAGGTTCAGGTCCCAGATCATGGCGCTGTATCTGCCGTTATTTTCCGGGGAGGCATTCCAGTCAATGTAGCGTCCTTTGAGAAGGGCTCTCAGGAACCGGCTGTCGTCATACAGTATCCCCATGTCATAGACGTAGCGGGGGATATCCTTGACCACTTCGCCGGTGTTCCGGTCTTCTGCGTTTGTGAAGGTAAATCCTGCCGTAAGGGAGAGGTGGTACACTGGAGTGGTCCTTATTTCCACTTCAACACCTTCCCGCCGCTGTTTGCCTCCGTTTATCGGCTTGAATGTCCCCTCCTCCATGGGCTGGGTTGTGAGAGCGTCTGAAACGGAATGGTGGAAATAGGTCGTTTTCAGCCAGAGGTATTTCAGTGCTGCGGTTTCGAAACCGAGGGAGAAGGACCAGACCTTTTCCATCTTCAGATCCGGGTTGGGGACCGAGAAGAAACCGGTTCCGTAGGTGGAGCCGAGGGGGGGGGTGGTGAAGCCTCGGGCTGCATAGGCACGGAGAACGGTGGAATCGGCAACGGCGCATGTTGCGCCAAGGCTGGGACTCCAGAACTCGCCGTTGGAGCTGGTATGGTCATAGCGGATTCCGGGTGTGACGGAGAACCTTCCAATCGTGAGAGTGTCATTCATGTAGAGCGCCCATCTGTCCAGGCGCTGGGAGCCGTTCACAATGTTCTGTGAATCCAGCGTTCCGAAATCCACATCGGTCCCCATGACCAGGTTATGAAATTCCTGTTGCCAGAAAAGCCTTGCGCTTCCTCCCAGGTTCGTGTCGACCCCGGTGGTATTTCCCCGCCCCTCGCCGGTGCTCAGCGTATTCATCGAGATAGCGATATTCCGGCGGGAGCCCCGGAAAGCAAGCTCGAAGCTCAACTC
>JAAZOO010000538.1 GCA_012797715.1 Geobacteraceae bacterium
AGAGTGACCAGATCGCACGGCTCCCGATGATCATTAAGCTCTATCATGGCCCTCATGATTTTGCGATGGGACTCGCGATAGAAATCATCAGGAACCAGAATATCCAGCACCCGATTTATAGCCTCATTTTCCAGAAGAATACAGCCAAGGATCGACATCTCGGCATCAATATTCTGGGGAGGCAATTTACGAACGTCCATAACCACCATGAAATCATCGAATATTTTGATCCGTATTCAGAAATCAGATACTATACCCTGCGACTCCACCCTGGTCAACTGATTTGGGTCCACTCACTTCCGATTGAAATTTCCACCGGTATTTCCGACGCAATACACGAAAAGGTACTGCTATGCCCGAACTACCCGAGGTTGAGATTATTCGATTATCCCTTGAGCCCGTCGTTACCGGGAGAGAAATCACTCGCGTAATTGTGCGAAATTCTTTGCTGCGCCGACCCGTTTCTGAAGATTTACCGTCTGAAACAGCTGGTGAGAAAATACACGAGGTCATCCGACGCGGCAAATACCTTCTATTCCGTTGTTCAGGCGGCACCCTCATCATCCATCTGGGCATGACCGGAAAACTCACTGTTGTCCCTTCGTCCACCGTTCCATCCCGGCATGACCACCTGGATTTCGTGCTGGCAGGAGGCCTCACGCTGCGATTTACCGATCCACGCAGATTCGGACTGGTCCTTTGGACACGCCTTTCCCCTCTTGAACACCCTCTCCTTCGCGGTCTCGGTCTCGAACCGCTATCACCGGATTTCAGCGCCCGCCACCTTATTCTCAGGGCGAAGAACCGTATTCTCCCGATAAAGCAGTTTCTCATGGACCACCACGTCGTTGCCGGAGTGGGAAACATCTACGCAAACGAGAGCCTCTTCCTCGCCGGCATGTCCCCTTTCCGCCCCGCACAGCAGCTGACCGCGCACGAACATGAACGTCTTGTCTCGGCGCTACAATCCACCCTTCGAAACGCCATCTCCGCCGGAAGAAATCACATCCAATCTTCACACTCCGCGGAGAAACCAGAGGGGTACTTTCCTCTGCAAACATGGGTTTACGGCCGTTCCGGAAAGCCATGCCGTGTCTGCGGATCGATAATCCTCCGGATACGAAACGGCCGGCGCTCGACCTATCTGTGCCCCTCCTGCCAAAAAGAAGAAGGCAAATATGTTTGAGTTCGGGACCGCACATCAGATTCTTGCAGAAAAGGCTTCCGGAAAAACACCAAAAAGGTGAAATGCCGTTCCACATGCTTGACATCATATTAAAATCTGGTTATTCTTGCTTCCATTACAATTAATCCGGCACAGTTCGTCCCACGGAAGTGTGACTGATATCCGCACTTCTGTAAACGCTCGAGCCGTCTGATCTGCCTTTTCAAGAAGGTATTGACTACAAAAGGAGGTAACAAAATGAGAAAAGTTCTGGTTCCACTGCTGTTTGCTCTTCTCGCAACACTCACCACATCGCCCCCGCTTCATGCAGGAGAGAGGGCAGGGGCATTTTCCGTCTCCCCCTACATCGGCGGCTACACATTTGACGGGACACAACACTTTGACACCAAGCCTGTATACGGACTCCGTCTCGGGTATGACATCACCGACAACTTCGGCGTGGAAGGCGTATTCAACTACGTGGCAACGGAGTCAACAAAAGGATACGGCCACAGAAACGCCATCTCGTACCGCCTCGATCTTCTGTACAACTTCCAGCCGCAGCAGAAACTGGTCCCCTATCTCGCAATCGGCGGCGGCGGGACCAACATCGATGCCACCACTTACACAAAGCACACCTTTGTCGGAACAGCAAACGTGGGTGGAGGTCTGAAGTACTTCCTGACAGACTCCATCGCCCTGCGGGCCGACGCACGCCAGATATTCCTGTTCAACGGAAACGAAAGCCTTCCTGCATATTATCCTGACGCGAACACCAGGGTTTGGGACGGCTACAACGAGAAGAACAACGGCGGCCTCATGTTCAACTGGGAATACTCTGTTGGGGTAAGCTTCCTGTTCGGTCCTCCCAAAAAACCCGCTCCGGTTGTATGTCCTCCTCCGCCACCGCCTGCACCGGCACCGAAGCCGCTCCCTCCGCCGCCGCCGAAACCGGAGCCGATTCCTGAAAAAATCTGCATGACGCTGAACGTCGAATTCGATTTCGACAAGTACGACGTTAAACCGAAATATCATGACGTGATAGGAAAAGTCGCCGAGTTTATGAAGAAATACCCGAAAACAACAACCGTAATCGAAGGCCACACCGACAACCGGGGTAGCTATCAATACAATATCAAGCTTTCCGAACGGCGGGCCAATAGTGTCAGGAATTACCTGATAGAAAAGTTTAACATTGAACCGTCCCGTCTTTCCACCAAGGGATACGGATACACGAAACCGATTGCAACCAATAAGACCGCCGAAGGACGGCAGAAAAACCGTCGCATCGAAGCAATGATTGATTGCATAATCTATGTTGATAAAAGTGAAGTAAAATAGGCAAGACAATCATCACCGCGAAACTTCTCGGTTTCACGGGGGGATTCTCTGAAAAAAAAAGACCGGCATTCCACGGGGAATGCCGGTCTTTTTTTTCGTTCTAATTCTACTTTGTCACATTATGCCTGACGCCTCTTGTCCGGCGTAGGCAGCATCAATAGACTGCTGACGTTGTTTGTGCCGACGTTCCATTTGCCGGAACAGTTCTTCTTCATCAAGGTCCCGTCGTGGTAGATAGTGGG
>JAAZOO010000539.1 GCA_012797715.1 Geobacteraceae bacterium
CCGGAGCCCATGATGGAGCCCAGCGCCGCCAGGTTCTCGTAGTCGATGGGGGTATCCAGGAACTGTGCCGGGATGCAGCCACCGCTGGGACCGCCGGTCTGGGCCGCCTTGAACCCTGCGCCCTTGGGAATCCCACCGCCGATGTCGTAGACCACCTCCCGGAGGGTGATGCCCATGGGGACCTCAATCAGACCGGTGTTGTTGATCTCCCCCGCCAGGGCGAAGATCTTGGTTCCCTTGCTCTTCTCCGTGCCGATGCCGGCGAACCATTCGCCGCCGCGGTTGATGATGGGGGGGATGTTGCCGAAGGTCTCCACGTTGTTGATCAGGGTCGGGCATCCCCACAACACGCTGTTGGCCGGAAACGGCGGCCGGGGATACGGCTGGCCGCGCCGCCCCATGACCGAAGTGAGAAGTCCGGTCTCCTCGCCGCAGACGAAGGCCCCGGCGCCGAGACGGATGTCGACGCGAAAATTGAAGTTGCTGCCGAAGATGCGGTTGCCCAAAAGCTCCGCCTTTTCCGCTTTCCGAATGGCCTTGGCAAGCCGCTCCGCCGCCAGGGGGTACTCGGCCCGGACATAGATATACCCCTGATCAGCGCCTACGGCATAGGCGGCGATGGCCATCCCCTCCAGCACCAGGAAGGGGTCCGACTCCATGGTGGTCCGGTCCATGTAGGCGCCCGGGTCCCCCTCGTCGCCATTGGCGACAACGTATTTCTTGTCGCCTGCAGCCTTGCGGACCAAATCCCACTTGAGGCCGGTGGGGAACCCGCCGCCGCCGCGGCCGCGCAGTCCGCTCTTCTTGATTTCCTCCACCACCTGTTCCGGCGTCATCTCCTCCAGCACCGTGCAGAGGGCGGTAAAGCCTCCCATGCTGGCCGAAGACTCGAGACTTTCCGGGTCCAGGTTGGCGCTGTTGGCCAGCACCACTTTGAGCTGCTTGGTAAAGAAGGGAAGGTCACCCGGAAGCACATTTTCGTCGAGCACCCTGTTTCCCAGGGCATGTTCTTCCAGGATGCGGACGGCGAATTCCGGAGTCACGTGCTCATAGATGACATCTTCTTCCCCCGGAATGCGGACCGTGACGAGCGGCCCCCGGCTGCACGGACCGACGCAACCGGTGCGGGTCACATCCACGTCGGCATCCAGATTGCGCTCCCTGACCGCCTGTACCAGCGCCTTGTGCACCGCCTCCGCTCCCGAGGCGAGACAGGGACTGCTGTAGCAGACAAGGAGACGGCAGCGGTAGGCGTTCCGCTTCGCCAGTTCTTTTTTGGCCATTGCCTGGAGCTCTTCACGCGTCATGGCTTTTCGTCCCTCCCCTTCTCACCCTTTGACCGCTTCCTTGCAGTGATGAAGCATGCTTTCCGGCGTCTGCCGCGCATAGACCTTGCCGTCAAGGATGATCATCGGCGCCAGGCCGCAGTTGCCGAGACACCGGACGATATTGACGCTCAGCTTCCCGTCGGCGGTCGTTTCTCCCGCCTTGACGTTGAACTCCCGCTCCAGCGTCTCCACGATGTCGCCGGCCCGCTTCACGAAACAGGCGGTTCCCATGCAGATATTGCAGACATGCTCGCCCTGTGGCTTGAGATTGAAATGATGGTAGAAGCTCGCCACCCCATAGACCCAGCTGAGGGGGAGCTTCAGCTGGTGGGCGATGTACGTCATCGTGTCCTCGCTCAAGAACCCGAAGGTCTCCTGAGCCGCATGCAGGACCTCGATGAGCGCATCCTGGCTGTACTGGCACCGCTTGAGAACCCGGTCGACCTGGATGTAGGGCGATTCGCCCCCTTCGCGGACCTCCTCCCTCACGGCTGCGCCCGTTTTCACCCTGGCCCGCTCTTCGGCTTCCCGCTTCAGGGCGGCCCCCTTCCCCTTTTCATCGCCCGAACCGGTCCCCTGGGAGAGGAGCCCTGCATCCCTTGACTTCCCATCTCCGCCGTTCATGGGATTCGACCTCCCTCGATTCCACTGGCCCGCCATCGAACCGGGAGAGCCGGACTTCCCTCTACCCGTGCATCAGGGGCCTTGCTTTGGAACGAGCCCA
>JAAZOO010000540.1 GCA_012797715.1 Geobacteraceae bacterium
CGCTCAATTTCGCTAAGAGCAGCAACGAAATACGACAGAGTCGCTCTCTGAGGATACCTCCAACTGCCGGTTTTAGGATTATACCTACACCGGCGGAAGCGGGCGACCTCCGGCAAAGAAACAGGGCCGGAATCCAAACGGAAACCGGCCCTCTCCACGGCTGTACAGGTACTGGCTAACTTCACGCTGTCTCTTCTGCTTTCGGTTGTATCGGATGATTCAGAGGTCATGCATAGGTGGAAAAACCGCCCGGTTGAGGGTCCTCGGAGGGCGGAACAACGGACGCATTCCTGGTGAGCATGTCCGCCAGCCGCTTCTGTGCGTCAGCGGCCTCCCTGAAGGCAGCAAGTCCCAACTGGGAGTGCGTCAACTGCTCTTTCACCGCCAGAGCCTGGCTTGCTACGGTACTTATTTCCATACAGGCACCTCCCCCGTACAGCGCGTGTCTATCGTATCGGCACCATCGGCATTTTCTTGAATACTTTTCACCGGCCGTGAAAACGGTTCAGAACGCCCGGTAGCAGCTGACCTTCTGCTTGAGGGCGTCCGCGGCGAGAAAAATTCCCTTGCCCCCTTCCACGTCGGAGGCGTTGATGACCTTGACCGCCTCCGCCCATCGCTCCTCTTCCGGAAGGTAGTCCGGCAGGCGATTGGGCGTTTTCCGGAAGAATTCCTCCCGCAGGAAATTGCCCCCCTTGCGGGGAAAGAGCGCCAGGTAGAGCATGTCCATCTCGATGAGCTCGTTGAGAAAATGGGTGCCCAGCGACACGTCCGGCACCAGATTTTCCCGCATGGCCACAATCTCGCACACAACGGATACATGGCTGATATCGGAGAAGGAAACGGGAATCCCCAGGGAAGCGCAGCTGGTGCCCCACCTTCCCGGTCCCATCAGCAGGACGGTTTCCGGCTGCCGCAGTGAAATGGTCTGGTTCAACCGACCGATAAGCCGCGCGATCTCGTGCCGCTCCTGCATGGTCAGGTTTCCGTAGATCTCGGGCACCACGTAAATGATCCTGTCGATGGAAATGTGGCGGCTATGGCCGATAACGGCGCCACAGGCCGAAATGATACGGCTTTCCTCCGGAGCATCGAGGGGCACCGGTGCGGTGGTATCCATCCCCTTGACCGGGAGAGGACGGCATTGGACCACGTGGATGCGGTAGTCATGGTCGTCCAGGAAATTGAGCGTGAACTCCACATCCACCGGATAGTCGTAGGCCTGATGCAGCACGCGCAACATCTCCCTCATGTCCTCCACAAAGGTGGTGGTGCTGAGCAGCTTTTCAAAGGTGAGAACCCAGGTGGGACGGGTGGCGTGCTCCATGCCCCAGTTGGAACCATCATCGGTGGAGGCGAAAAGCCGTGCCGGGACGTCGGGGCTGGCGGCAATGACATCGAGGAAGTGGCCCGATACAAGGCGGTTCGCGTCCAGGTCGAGAAAATCCACCCGCCGCTGCGCGTACTGCCGCACCTCCTCGAAATTCGTCTCCGGCCTGCGGTCCGGGGCGTTCAAGGCCACCACCCGGGTGTAGTCGTCGTCGGAACGATCCACGGCGCGGGTGCCGAGCCCGAACACCAGCCGCATCACGCCGGCCATGGGGTCGATGTTTTCATTCCACACGTAGGGGTTGTAGGAAAACGCGACGCCTGCGGCGTGGGGATAGAAATAGCGGCCGTGGACAGCCCCCGACACCCGCATTACCAGCAGTGCCATCTGTTCGTCCTGCTCCAGGAGCCCCTTCTGCTCGCGGTAGCGGAGCGCCCTCTCGCTCATGCTGCTGGCGTAGATGGTGCGCACTGCTGAAATGAAATCCTCCATCCTGCGCTCGCGCGGCCCCTGATTGGGGCAGAAGACACTCTCGTACTTCCCCGCAAAGGGATTGCCGAAATTGTCCTCCAGCAGCGAACTGGAACGGACGATGATGGGTGCCTGGCCGAAATAGTCCAGCATCTGCTCAAACTGCTTGATCATGTAATCGGGGAACGTGCCGGTGAGAATCCGCTGGCGCGCCAGTTCCGACCCTTCCAGGAATGTCTTGGGATTTCTCTGCTTTTCCCTCACCCACCACGCGCCGTTGCGCACGAGAAAGGTGAAGAACACGTCGGACCCGATGTAGAACGAATCGTGCGCTTCCAGCAACCTGGCAAAGCGCTCGGAGTGCTTCTGCAGGATGCGCCGGGCAAGCAGCATTCCCACCGTTTTCCCGCCCACGAGGCCGGAACCGATCATCCTCCGCCGGATCTCCAGCACATCCTCCAGCCCCATGTAGCGGGAAAGCAGCTTGAGCATGCCCGGATCCCGCGACACCATCATGCGGGACAGGCGCCGGAACATCTCTTCTTCCCTCTCAGGAGAGCACCGCCCCCTTCTAACTTCATCCAGGACGTCCTCACCCTCGGCAAAGGCGCGTTCCCAGATGCCCGGCCGGGTGTCGGAATCGAGCCCGGACCAGTTGACCGAGGTGAGAATGGAGCTGATGAGGGCGCTCGCGGTAACGGGCCGGAACTCCTCCCCTTTCCACTCATGGAGCATGTTCATGGTGGGTGAATGGCGCAGATGCACCTTCATGGGATAGATGTAGCGGGTTTCCCCGTAGCGGTAGACGTCGAGAAACAGCTGGGTGGTCTCAAAGATGGGACGCAGAGCCCGGGAGGAGTGGTAATTGCGGAACAGGGCAAAATAGGCGACCGTCTCCATATCGAAGAGATAGGGACAGGTGAGCATGAAAAAGTTGCCCAGCATCTGGTCCGAATACCAGTCAGCTGCCAGTTCCGAGAGGCAGTCGAAGACGTACAGCGCCCCCCTCCCCGCCTTCTCGATGGTCTGGTGAATCAGGGCGATGAAGGTCTCGAACCCGGAATTGGGATCCAGTTCGACCCTGGTGACGTCACCCCCGTCGGAAAGGAGCGGCTGATGGCTGGCGAAGCGGAAATAGACCAGCTTTCGGCCCGAAGCAATCCCCGCCTGTACGAAGGGCGATACGAGGGCCTGGTAATCGTCGATGGCGTCCACCTGCCATACGATGTTATCGCCGGGCAGAATCCCCTTCAATGCCTTGTCCAGTCCGGGCAACCCGGTCGTGAATGTCGTCTCGTACGCGTACATGCGTCCCCCCTTTTTCGGAATCCCTTTCGTCAGCAGTATACTGTTTCACGAGGGAAACGTAAGCAAAAAAAGAGGCGCTGAAAGCAGTTCAGCGCCTCACGTGACCCATTCCAACCCTAACTGCGGTGTTCAGGTCGGCTTACACGATTCCCTGGTCGATCATGGCGTTCGCCACTTTCAGGAAGCCGGCAATATTGGCGCCCACCACGTAGTTGCCCGGGCAATCGTACTCGGCTGCCGTGGTGAAGGCATTATGGTGGATGTTCTTCATGATGTTCTTCAGTTTCGCGTCAACTTCTTCGCGCGACCAGCTCATGAACTGGGCGTTCTGGGACATTTCCAGGCCGGAGGTGGCGACGCCGCCCGCATTGGCTGCCTTGCCGGGTCCGTAGAGGATCTTGTTGTCCAGGAAGACCTTCACGGCATCCAGATCGCTCGGCATGTTGGCGCCTTCGCTGACGAGCATGCAGCCGTTCTTGACCAGTTCCGCGGCGTCCGCGCCGTTGATTTCGTTCTGCGTTGCGCTGGGGAAGGCACAGTCGCACGGAATCGACCAGGGGCGTTTCCCTTCCAGATAGGTGGCTGACG
>JAAZOO010000541.1 GCA_012797715.1 Geobacteraceae bacterium
CAACGGCAGGATCCGGCAGACCGGCTCTGGCAGGGAGGTCTACGCCCGCCCCGCGACCCGTGAGGTGGTGGATTTTCTGGGCATCAGAAACCTTTTCGCGGTAAACATGATACAAAGCTCCGCCAGGGAGACAACCTTCTGGTGCGGGGAACTGAAAAAGGAGTTCGTTCTTCCGGCAGCCATCTCTCCCCATCAGTCACCGGCGGCCGGAACCGGCCGCACCATCGGCATCCGGCCGGAAAACGCCGTGATCAGCAAACCCGAAGCCGCCGTCCACTGGGGGGACAATTTCCTGGACGGGACCGTGGAGGGGGTCTTCATGAAGGGAGCTTCCCATACCGTGCTGGTTCGGCCCGCCGGTTCGAGCCGCGTCATCGAAGTGGAGGTGGCGGATTGCTCCTTCAAGAAATTCAACCCCGTCAAAGGGATGAAGATCACCATCCTGCTCAGGGCGGAACACTTCTTCCTGCTCGGGAAGTGAGAGAGCCGGCGTCCGCCAGGAAAGCCATGCTGCAGTGGGATACCATGAGAACACGGCGCTTTGAGGTAGACACCTCGGCTGTTACCGGCGGAATAGGAAAGAGAAGCAAGGGATCACCTTGACAGCTGACGGTATTGTTTCTTGCGAAGGCCGACGAATCTCGCAAGGACAATCGCCACGGGAAACGCTGCGATGCTGAACATGGCTCCCATTTTTGCCGCTCCCTGGATGCCGGGATCGGTGAATGCCTCTCCCGCAACAAACAGTGCGACGGTGAAGCCGATGCCGGCGATAACCCCCGCCACCAGCAGATCCCGTTTCTTCATGCCGTCCGGCAGGGGGAATCCCAGCTTCTTCCCCAGCAATCCGAAGGAGAAGATGCCGACGGCCTTGCCCACCAGCAGGGAAAGGAGCACGAGCCAGGTGGCCGTACCCACCCCCGCGAACGCGACTCCGGCATTTGCCAGGCCGAACATGAACAGCCCGAAATCCACGATGATCTTCCAGTCGTGCTCGAAACAGGACAGGGTCGAACGGTCCCGGGGGTCTTCTTCGAAGAGGTGCTTGGATTCGCGGTTCCTGTGGGGAAGAAAGGGCACGATGAACACCAGGGCCAATGCCGGGTGGAGGTGGGCCTCATGGAGGCCGAACCAGCTGGGTACTCCGCCAAGCAGCAGGTACGGCCAGTAGCTCTTCACCTTCGCGCTTCGCAGGACCCAGGCAGCACCCATCCCGGCCACGGTCAGCAGCAACCAGAGGGGCTCCGCCGGAACCGACGGATCCGGGTAGAATACGGCGATTATGGCCAGGCCTATCGCGTCATCGGCGATGGCCAGGAGCAGAAGGAAGGAGATTGCCGGATGGCCGTCGCCGAACACCAGCCGCGCCGCCAGCCATGCCAGGGCGATGTCGGTGGCCGTGGGAATGCCCCAGCCGTTGGTGAAGGCCGGAGCGCCGAACAGCGCATTCAGCATCAGATAGACCGCTACCGGGCCGAGAACTCCGCCGAGGGTGGCGAGGAGCGGGTTGACGGCCTTGCGCGGCGGGTTCAGGTCTCCGCCGGGGAGGCAACTCTGGGTAATCTCCACGGCCGCGATGCCGAAGAAGAACACCATGAACAGCTCGTTGGTGACAAAGTGGAAGCTGAAGGGGCCGAGAAAATGATTATGGTCGAAATAGGCGTACCCCGAAGGGTCCAGATTCGCCCACAGGATCGCGACGACAACCCCGGAGATGAGGGGAACGGAGAACTCCCGGAGCAGATTGATTCTCTTTCTCATCGATTATCCGTCTCCCGGGCCGTCACCTCTCCCTGGGGCTCCGCGCGGCGGTAGTCGTCGTCGAAGCGCACGATGTCGTCCTCTCCCAGGTATTCTCCGCTCTGCACCTCGATGATGATGAGGGGGATGATTCCCGGATTCTCCAGACGGTGCAGCTTGCCCATGGGGATGAAGGTGGACTCGTTGACGTTCACGACGGCCACTGCGTCGCCATTGGTGACCCGGGCGGTGCCGGACACGACGATCCAGTGCTCGCTCCGATGGTGGTGCATCTGCAGGGAGAGTCGATGGCCGGGCAGCACCTCAATCCTCTTTATCTTGTAGCTCTTGTTTTCTTCCAGGACGGTGTAGCTGCCCCAGGGTCGTTCTCCCCTCTCCATGATTCCTTCCTCTCTTTCAGGTATTGTTTCAGTGCCTCTTCCCACCCTTCGGGAACGAAGCCCGTGTCCCGCATCAGCTTGGAGCAGTCCAGGACGGAATAGCGGGGCCGGGGCGCGGGCCGCCCCAGTTCCTCGGTAGTGATGGGCCTGACCCGCGTCCCTAACCCCGCCTCCCGGAAAATGGCCCGGCTGAAATCGCACCAGGAACAGGAACCGGAACCGGCCGCATGATAGGTTCCCCGCAGGTCTTTCTCTATGAGGGCACGGACGGCACGGCACAGGTCCACCGTCCACGTGGGAGAGCCCACCTGATCGTGCACCACCGCGACCTCGTCCCGCTCCCGGCCAAGGCGGAGCATGGTCTCCACGAAGTTTTTCCCGTGGAGTCCGTAGAGCCACTGGGTGCGTACGATCAGGTGGTCGGGATTGAGGCGGGCGTTCTCCTCACCGGCCAGCTTGGATTGGCCGTAGACGCTCAGAGGGCGCACGGGATCGTCCTCTTGCCACGGCGCCCCCTTGCTCCCGTCGAACACGTAGTCGGAGCTAACCTGCACCAGCTTGGCGCCGATCTCCCGCGTCGCCACGGCCAGCGTGCGCACCCCGTCGCCGTTCACGGCGAACGCCCTCTCGCGCTCCCTTTCACAGCCGTCCACGTCGGTATAGGCGATGGCGTTGATAACGACCGCGGGTCTGAGCTCCGTCAGGACTTTCGATACCGCGGCAGGGTCCGTGATCTCCATGTCGGCGCGGCCCACGCCACAGGCCCCGGCTCCGAAGACCTCCATCAGATCGCGCCCCAGCATGCCCCGGGCGCCGGCGACGAGTATCATGGGCGGTCTCCGTACATCTTTTCGTAGTAGTCGCGGTAGGCGCCGGAGGTCACCTTTCGCACCCACTCCTGGTTTGCCAGGTACCAGTCAACGGTCTCTTCAATCCCCTTCGCAAAGGTATAGGACGGCTCCCACCCCAGCTCGCTCCGCATCTTGGAGGCGTCGATGGCGTAGCGCCGGTCATGTCCGGGCCGATCCGCGACAAAGGTGATGAGCTTGCGGTTCTCTCCGGGAGCCCGTCCCCGTTTCCTGTCCAGCAGGTCGCAGACGAGATTCACGATATCGATGTTGCGCCGCTCGTTATTGCCGCCGATGTTGTAGACACCTCCGGGGACGCCCCGTTTCAGGACGGTTTCCACGGCACGGGAATGGTCCTTGACATGGAGCCAGTCGCGCACGTTGAGGCCGTCGCCGTATACCGGAAGGGGCCTTTCCGAAAGGATATTGTGGATCATGAGGGGTATCAGCTTTTCCGGGAACTGGTACGGCCCGTAGTTGTTGGAGCATCGGGTAGTGAGTGTCGGAAATCCGTACGTCTCGTGGTACGCCCGCACCAGGAGGTCCGCTCCCGCCTTGCTCGCCGAGTAGGGGGAATTGGCCGCCAGGGGAGTGGACTCGGTGAAAAACCCGTCAGGGCCCAGGCTCCCGTAGACCTCGTCGGTGGATACCTGGAGGAACCGGAAATCGTCCCCTCCCTTTGCGCGCCAGTGCTTCCGGCTCTCCTCCAGCAGGACCTGGGTCCCGAGCACGTTGGTGCGGACGAACACCTCCGGGCCGGCGATGGAGCGATCCACGTGGGATTCGGCCGCGAAGTGAACCACGGCGTCGATCCTTTCACGGCGCAGGGTGTCCGCGACCAGGTCCGTGTCGCACACATCACCCTTTATGAAGGAGTAGCGCGGGTCAGCCTCCACCCCTTTCAAGTTTTCCAGGTTGCCGGCGTAGGTCAGCAGATCCAGGTTGACCACACGGGCTGCGGGATTCCCTTCCAGGAAATGGTGGATGAAGTTGGAGCCGATGAATCCGGCGCCGCCGGTGACGAGAACGGAACAAGGGGTGAAGGTATCGGGCATGACAACTCTCCTGTGCCGGACAGTGCCGGTGACATGTTTCGCCGCGCACACTGCCGGAGCATTTCAAAAAACCGGTGATTTCAATTGGAAAAGATAGCACAAGGAAATGCGACAAAACAATCCCTGATGCCGCGCCGCTGCGATTCTCCCCCCTTCAGAGGCGCCGTCCCCACGGCGGAACCGTTGTTGAAGCGGGATTCTGCTCAGGGATTTGTTTGAAACGGCTCACTGTTTTGCTATACTGTGCGCACCCTTCGCACCCCTGTTCCCCTGTGCCGACACAGGGGGGGCGCGGAGCGCCTCCGGAGTTCTCCATGAGCTTTCTCGATAATGTCAGCCCCCGGTGGATTGAGGAGCAGTACCGGCTATGGAAAGAATCTGCCCGCATCGTTCCTCCCGGATGGGATGCCTTTTTTACCGGATTCGAAGCCGGTCTGGTTTCTGCTTCTCCGGGAGCAGAGGCATCCCATGGGGAGTATGGGAGGAAACTGGCGGCCGTCCACTCCCTGGTTCACCGCCACCGGGACCTTGGCCACCTTCTGGCCTGCACCGATCCCCTTTCCCCCTGCAGGACGGACCATCCCCTCCTGAGCCTCACGGCATTCGGGCTGGACGATTCCGACCGTGACGTGAGATTTCCGCTCCAGGAGTTTCCCGGAGGACAAGCACCTCTCCGGGATATCCTGTCGTTGATGCGGGAAACCTACTGCCGTTCCATCGGTGTGGAATTCATGCACCTCCAGGACCCGGAGCAGTGGAAATGGCTTACGGAACGGATGGAATCGTGCCGGAACCGCACCGTTTTTTCTCCGGAAGAGAAGATCTCCATCCTGAGGAAGCTGCAGGAGGCAACCCTTTTCGAGGCATTTCTGCACCGTAAGTTTCCCGGCCAGACCCGCTTCTCCCTGGAAGGGGGAGAAACCCTCATCACCCTGCTGGACGCAGCCGTAGGCCACGCTGCGCGGACGGGGATCACGGACATCATCGTCGGCATGCCGCACCGGGGACGGCTGAACGTGCTGGCGAACATCTTCGGCAAGCCCTGCGAAAACATCTTCGCCGAATTCCGCGACGAGGGTGACCCGGGATTCGTCGGAGACGGGGACGTGAAATACCACGCAGGCTTCTCCTGCGACGTGACCACGGATTCCGGAGCCCCCCTCCATCTTACCCTGGCAGCCAACCCGAGCCACCTGGAAGCGGTCAACCCGGTGGTGGAAGGAAAGGCCAGCGCCCGCCAGGATCGTATCGGAAGCGACGGTGCAGCCCGCGTCCTCCCTGTTCTCATCCACGGTGAAGCCGCATTCTCCGGCCAGGGCATGGTTGCGGAAACCCTGAATCTGTCCGGGCTGGAGGGATACTCCACCGGCGGCACCCTGCATATCGTGCTCAACAACCAGATCGGCTTCACCACCCTACCGCCGGACGCGCACTCCAGCCGCCATGCAACGGATGTGGCCAAGATGATCGATGCGCCTATCTTCCATGTCCACAGCGAAGACCCGGAAGCCGCTGTCCATGCGGTGCGTCTCGCCCTGGACTTCCGGCGCACGTTCGGCCGCGATGCCGTGGTGGAGCTCATCTGCTATCGCCGTCACGGCCATAA
>JAAZOO010000542.1 GCA_012797715.1 Geobacteraceae bacterium
CAGTTGTAAAGGTGCGCTTATTTACACGTGTTCCATCCTGACCTCACGGCGTGATGGGCGGAAGGGTGGGGAGTCGCCGGGCAAGATTGCTACAGGAGGCGGGAAATGGGAAGAAACAGGTTGCGGGGAGGGTGTCGGTAATAAGAAATGGGTATTTCCGTCAGAAGTCCCCACCCCCCTCTTCCAGGATGCACGTCAGTATTCTGTCGGTGTACGCTCTCGACTCCTTCATGTTTCTGTGAACCCGTTCGCGCGCTTCTATTTCCTGCATGAGTTTCAGCTTTTTGATGCCCATTTCAGTAATGATATTCATGAGGTTTGTGTACAGCTCCAAAGCGTTGCGCATCTGTTCGCGGGAATAGGTCGGGACGCGTTCCAATGCTTCTAGATACCTGGCTTCATCAAAGCCGAATTCCCGCGCCTGTCTGCGGAAGATTTCCGATTCCGGTTTGTCGTCCTCATAGAAGCACTGTCCGAAGAAGAAGGTCGCTATATGCCCGCCGTCGAAAAATATTGGCATGGCCATGTCCCATAGGCCGTTTTTGCATCGGTATTGGAAGAACCTTCCCTCGTATTCGTGCAGATGTTTTTTGATGAACGCCTCGCTTTCCTTGCAACGGGCGAGGGTAACCGGGTGTTGTCGATGGAAGCGTACGCAGATGTCCTGCCATCCTACGGCTACAAGGACTTTTTCATTGGTATCCAGAATGGCGGACAGGAGACCCGTAACCTTGTTGTAGGATTCCATGAGGGTCTGTATCTGCCTGATATCGAAAAGTTGTGAGAAGGTGTATTTCATCATGTGCCGGAGAAAGTGAAGAGCTGATAAAGCCGGATGCCACGGTGGATGCACGATGTCCGTGGCGAGGGACTGCTCCTGAAATAGATGCTAAAAATGTGCCGAACAAAAGGCGTACTTTGTAACGGTAATTCATTGTAAGAAGGTAAGAGGTATTGCGCTGCATGGTCGTGCGGATCATCATGGCGTTTCGCCCATGCCGCCCCTCCATCTGGTGCACCTGGTGAAGTGGGGGGAACAGATGTCTTGCTACAGGTGTCAACCATGGCGGAACAGGCGGGAGGAAACGTGCCCCGTTCCAACATGCCGGGGAATTGAAGTGCTAAACCCACAAACGGCGGGTGAAGGTGTCCGGAGAGAGGGCCCGGTCCTATTTCGGTGCTGCGCAGGGCGAAGGGGAGCGGCCACCGCCGATACGGTATGACCCCGAAGGGTGAGTCTCTCGGGGGAGGGGCGAAATGAGCGGAGAGCGGCAGAAAGAGGTGAGGAGGAGCGAGGGGAGGATGCCTCCGTCCGCCGAACCCAGGAGAAAAAGCGGGAATCCCGTTGCATCTCCATCCTTCTGCGCTATAGTAATTGTAGGTTGTAGACTTCTCCTTTTGGTTCCCCCTGTGGATTGCCTCACATTTCATCCTCGGGGGTTTTTTTTGCCCTGGTGCACGGCACCCTGCCGGCACTGAAGTATGCCGGGATATTCCCACCCCGTCAGGGATATCCGGTTGCAGGGGGAACTTCGCAGGGGAGCAGCGGACGGGGCGTGACCAGTTTCGGTATCCGAAGCAGGGTGACTCCCGAAGGAATCTCCAGTTCCTCGTAGAGGCGTTCCCAGGCATGGATGTAACTCTTGGACAGGTGCATGGGAAGGAAGAAGGGGGGGCGGAGCCTTTCCACCAGGAAGTTGACATCGCTGGTGCACAGGTGGGACGAGACGCGGGCCTTGTCCCGGTCCGCCGCCAGGAACGAGCATTCGCAGACCAGCAGCGTCACTCCGCTCAGGAGAGCGGTCAGCTTTTCCAGGTTTTCATTGCTGAAACCGATATCGGTCACGTAGCCGATAGACGCGCCGGGCCGTTCCCCCCGGATGCTTCCGTAGAGG
This sequence comes from Geobacteraceae bacterium, assembly GCA_012797715.1. Classification (GTDB taxonomy): domain Bacteria; phylum Desulfobacterota; class Desulfuromonadia; order Geobacterales; family Geobacteraceae; genus RPRC01. Next base: position 1,896 of record JAAZOO010000542.1, read on the forward strand.
CGCGCGGCATCCCCCACTCTCTCCTCGACAACCTCGCCTCCCCGGCGGCGCAACACCGTCAGCGCTTCCCCTTCCATCCCTCCCTGGGAGAACATCCGCCGCAGAATCCGCAGCCATTCCCCCTTCACCAGTCCGGCAGCCTCCATCCTGCCGTCATCCACCTGAAAGGAAGGGAGTTCCGATATCCTGTAGATGAGGGAGGGGATGCGGTGGTCGCACGTCTCCGCCTCCACCTGGAGGAAGCGGTTGCGGTAGAGTGTCCGATCCCCCCGCTCTTGCTCAGTTCCGGAGTGCCGGGCAAAACCGTCCGGCCCGGAAAACAGGGTGGTCGCAATGCGATCGGGAAAGACCTCGCTGACCCGGAAGGAGCCCCAGTACGGCTCGGCCAGGTTC
>JAAZOO010000543.1 GCA_012797715.1 Geobacteraceae bacterium
GTAGTGAAATGAGCGTAGAGCAGCACAAAGACGGCAATCGGAGAGAACGAAGGATGCCTCCAACTGCCGAATCTAGGATGAATAGGCGTGGGATCCGGTGAGGGAGCCACCAGGGGAAGCGGTAAGGAAAAGCTGTCGGGATGTGCTATCCTTGTCTGCAGGGGGTGGCCCATGATACGGCACAAAAGATGGCGTTCCCTGATTGTCGCTTCCTTGCCCGTTCTCATTGCATTTTCGGGGTGCACGTCAGCGGACCGTGGCGAGCGGACTGTCGTTGTCTATACATCGGTCGATCAAGTCTATTCCGAGCCCATCTTCAGGGAATTCGAGAGGATATCCGGCATCAGGGTCCTACCCGCCTACGATGTGGAGGCCGCAAAAACCACCGGCCTGGTGAACCGCCTGCTGGCTGAAAAGGATCATCCCCAGGCCGATGTCTTCTGGAACGGGGAATTCGTCCACACGCTGTTCCTGAAAGAGAAAGGCGTTCTGTCCCCTTATCCCTCTCCTGCCGCCGGAGATATTCCTTCCCCCTATCGGGACCCGGAAGGGTACTGGGCCTGCACTGCAGCACGGGCGCGGGTGCTGCTGGTCAACAGGGAGCTCGTTCCCCCTTCCCGCTATCCATCGTCGCTCTTCACCCTCGTTTCCTCAGGGCTCCCTCCGGACAGGGTGGGAATCGCCTGTCCGGTTTTCGGAACCTCCGCAACCCATGCTGCGGCACTCTATTCGCTCCTGGGACGGGAACAGGGGAAGAAATTCTATGAATCCCTCTACCGGAAAAAGGTGCGCGTCGTTGACGGCAACTCCCTGGTGAGGGATATGGTTGCAGACGGACGGTTGCTGGCCGGCATCACGGATACGGACGATGCCTGCGGTGCGAAGCGCAAGGGGGCTCCCGTTGAAATCATTTTTCCGGATCAGGGCCGGACAGGGATCGGTACGCTGGTAATTCCCGGTTCGGTGGCGCTGATTGCCGGGGGAAAGCACCCTGACGAAGCACGGAAACTGGTGGATTTTCTCCTGAGCAGGGAAGTGGAAGGGAAGCTGGTTGCCTCTGGCTGGAGTCATCTCCCCCTCCGTGGGAAGGTCGGCGGGGGGGGCTGCGTTGACGGTGCCACGGTCAAGGCCATGGGCGTGGGCCCCCTTGATGCCTACAGGATGCTCGGGCCGGCACGGAAAGACATGGCGGAAATTTTCATCCGCTGACATACCTATGCGAGAATCGAATCCCTGTACCCGCAGTGCCGCGATACTTTTCATCCTGGTGGTCTATGCTCCGCTGGGTGCACTGCTGGCAGACCTGGGCACATCCCTGTCTGCCGGTCACGCCGACTGGCTGGAACTGATGATCCCCTCGGGCAGAAGGATGCTCCTCCTTGCGCGAAGCCTCGGGCTTTCGCTGGCAGTGGCAGGAAGCGCGGTGATCGTGGGGGTTCCGGCAGCCATCTGTCTCTGGCGCTGGAATACCGGCCTGTCGGCCAGGCTCCGCTGGCTGATGCTGTTCCTGGTCGCCATTCCCCCCTATATCCATGCTCTTTCATGGATGTCCGCCGCCCATGCCCTGAACGGCTTGCTGGAGTCCCACGGCATGGCCGGCATCCCTTTCCAGGGGTGGGGCGCAAGCTGGTGGGTGCAGCTCATGGCACTGGTTCCCCTGGCAGTAGGGCTATCGCTGGTGGGGCTGGAAACAGTGGAACCGGACCTGATTGCCGCCGGCCGGCTCATGGTCGGCGACTTTGCCTGCCTGAAAAGGGTCGTACTGCCCCTGGCCGCGCCCCAGATCCTGGCGGGGGCCGGATTTGTCTTCCTGCTGAGTATTACGGACTACAGCGTACCGTCTCTCTTCCAGCTGAACGTCTATTCCCTGGAGATCTTCGCCGAATACAGCGCGACCGGCGAGCCGGCACGCGCCTTTCTGACGGCCGTTCCCCTGCTTCTGATCACGATGCTGTTCCTTTCCTTCTCCCAGGCCGCGCTGCGGAATGCCGTCCTCAAACCCCGGAGCACCGCGCTTTCCTTCCCGACTCCCCCCCGGTGGCCCGCATGGCTGGGATGCTGCGTGCGGGGAAGCGTGCTCCTGATGGCTGCCCAGAGTGGGGTTCCCCTTGGGGTGCTGGTGGCTGCCGTCGGTTCCTGGAGCGCCATGGCAGGGTCCGTCCTCTCCTCCCGAAGTGAGGTGCTCTTTTCGGTCCTGGTAGCCGCTGCCGCGGCCGGCGCCTCCCTCCCCTTGGCCTATGCGGCGGCACGGGAGCTGGTGCGGAAGGACGGGCAGGGGCGGTTGTGGTGGTTCCTGGTAACGGCTCCGCTTGCGGTTCCGGCACCGCTCGTGGGCATAGGGCTCATCAGCGTCTGGAACAGGCCTTTTCTCGAGGCGCTATACGGGAGCAGTCTCATGACCGTCCTGGCATCCCTCGCACGTTTCGCGCCCCTTGCTGCCCTTGCGCTTCTGGCGCAGTTGCGCGGCGCCGACCCGCTCCTGATGGACGCCGCGCGGGTTTTCCATACCCATACGCTGAAGACATGGCTGCGGATCCGTGTCCCCCTGCTGCTGCCGGGGCTGGCGGCAGCGGCGAGCGTGGTCTTCATCCTGGCGGCGGGGGAGCTCGGGGCAACCCTCATCGTTGCCCCGCCGGGTCGTGCCACCCTGACCATGAAGATCTATACCTACCTCCACTATGGCGCGTGGGAGGCCGTGGCCGGGCTCTGTCTCTCTGTGGCAGCGGTCGTGCTGCTGGGAGGCCTGGTCGGCGCTCTGATGGTGGGGAGGTGGCGGCTGCCCCGTGCGAAGCGGTTCAGGTGAGGCCATGATCCAGGTACGCCACGTCACGAAATTCTACGGAAAAGTCAAGGCCCTCCAGGATGTCTCCCTGCAGGTCACGACCCCTGAACCCGTGGTAATCCTGGGTCCCTCCGGGAGCGGCAAGTCCACGCTGCTGCGCCTGATTGCCGGGCTTGAGGTGCCGGATGCCGGCGAGATCCGTATCAACGGCGGACTGGTAAGCAGACCGGGATGGGTCCTTCCTCCCCACCTTCGGAATATGGGGTTCGTGTTCCAGGCACCGGCGCTCTGGCCCCACATGACCGTGGAGGGGAACATCACCTTCGGGATGGATGGAGTGTCACAGGACCGGCTGCGGGGCCGGTTGCGGGAACTGCTGGATGATTTCGACCTGCACGGCCTCGGCAAGCGCTATCCTGATGAGCTGTCGGGAGGCGAAGCCCGGCGCGTGGCCATTGCGCGCTGCCTGGCGCCGGAACCCCGCTACCTGCTCATGGATGAGCCCCTCACCAACCTGGACAGGGAACGGAAGTGGAGAGCTCTTGAACGGATAGCCGTCGCAGTCCGGGAGACGGGGGCATTCCTGGTGTACGTGACCCATGACCCGGAGGAGGCGCGGAAGTTGTCCCGCCGGGTGATATTCCTGGATTCGGGCCGGATAGTGGAAGCGGCGCCCGGGAAGGAGTCCCCTCTGCCATGATGACTGAGCTTTCGCCGACATCGGGCACACGCAAATCCGGGCTGATTCTCCTGGCATGGGTGTTCTCCCTTGCCGCGGCCCTTGCCTGGCAATTTCGTTCTGAACCGGTGAAGCCCCTTCCTCCGGGTTGGCGCGTCTGGAAGGGGATAGGTTCGGTCCTGGGTATGGCGGTTACCCCTCAAGGGGTCTATGCAGGAGGTTCCAAGGGATTGTTTCTCATTGAGCCCGGTGGGGAGGTGCGGAAGATCTCCGTTCCGGGCATGGACAGCGGCGGCATGGTATACTGTATAGCGGCGGCTCGGGACGGTACGGTGTGGGTGGGGCATGAAAAGGGCCTGTCCCTGTTGCGCGGGGCCGTGTGGACCACCCTGACCGGTGACGACGGACTCCCCCGGGGAGCGGTGAGGGCCATCGCCCCGACCCGGGACGGGAACATCTGGATCGGCACCGACAACGGGGCGGCCCGCATGACGCTATCGGGACCGTGGGACCCCTCTTCCATAACCGTCATAACCGACCGTAACGGCCTGCTCCACAGCGCTGTATCCGCCCTGCTGGAGGATGGCGAAGGGGGGATGTGGTTCGGCAACTATGTCAGCCACAAGGGCGGCTTGACCCGGCTGCGGGGAACGAGTGTGCGGCAATGGACGGTGCGTAACGGCCTTCCCCACCCCAATATCACGTCGCTCCTGCGGGATCGTGAGGGGCGGGTGTGGGCGGGATGCGGGTTCCTGGACCGGGGCGGGGCGGTGGTGTTCGGCCGATCCTCGGGAGACTGGCGGCTGGAACAGGCGATACCCTCGGGCGAGCTGGCCGGCGCAAAGGTGAGGAGCCTGTTCCAGGACTCGGCGGGCAGGGTCTGGCTGGGTTCCGAGCAGGACGGTATTGCCGTGCGGCTGGGAAACAGGACCCTGCGGGTCGTTACTACCGCTGACGGCCTCGCGTCCCAGGAAGTCCTGAGCGCCGCGGAGGCCCCGGACCGCTCCCTGTGGCTGGGAACGTCCGAGGGAGTGAACCGCATCGATGCTGATGCCCTTTCAAGGCTGTTCCCCCGGTGACCGGGGAGGCAGGCGGGTGTGCCCATGAGCGTCCACGAGAAGGAATCCGGTACGCATGACGTGACGGACGAGAAGCCCATCCCGGGGTTCATGCCCCTTGTGCGCCTCATCCTCAAGAATACCCGCCGCAATTTTTTTGCGAGCCTCCCCACGACCATCTTCTTTGCGGTGCTTACCTACATCGGGTATACCCTCTTCATCATTTTCCTCAACAACGGCTATGACAAGCTCTCCTTTCCCGGCGCCGCCCTTCTCGGTCTCGGGGGGGGCATGCTCACCGGCATTTCCGGCGGGGTCATCTTCATGCTCCTTTCCGGGCTCACGGTCGGCCTGCTGACCAATGCCTACCGGAAAGGGGCGGGAACGGCAGTCGTGGAGTTCTTCTCTTCACCCGCGCGGGTCTTCGCGTACTTCCGGCAGGCAGGTGACCTGGCAATGGCGGGGCTCCTGAGCGGCGCCGGCATCTCGCTGGTTACGGGATCGCTCCTTACGGGATGCGCAAATGTCGCCATGGCCATCGGTGTCAGCATGCTCCTCTTTTCGCGGGCCGGGCAGGTGCTGGCGCTTCTCCTCCGCTCCGCCTGGGCGTCCACGTACGGGGCCGTGCAGGGGGTGCGCGGTGCCGAGTTCGGCAGCGCTGCGGGCCATGTGGCCCTCATGGGAGCGGCGCTGGGGTTTGTGGTCAAATCGGTCCTGCCGCGCTCTGGTGCCGCGTTGGGGATCGCCTTCCTGATTGCCGCCCTGGTGCTGGCAAAGGGGAGGGGGAAGACGTCGCCAGGTTCGACCGGCATGTTTCTGTTGTCACTGGCGGTGTGCGGGGCTGCCGGGGCGGGGTGTGCCTGGGCCCACGACGGCGGCTGGAAGGAAAACAAGGAGAATTTCTGGATATGGGTCAAGACGCTCGGCGCGCTCATTTCCCTCCTCACCGGACTCGGGCCCGCGGCCGGCATCATGCTCGGCCCTGCCTTTGTCCGGGCTCTGCTTCAGGTGGCCGACGACGGCCTGCCCCCGGAAATGACCGAGGAAAAGCCGCGCCGGGAAGATTCGGAGCCCCCAAAACAGCCGCCACCGGACCTGACGCCCCTGGTCGATCCCGAAACGGGCCGGACACTCCCCGTCCAGGACGGCCGGTACGAGGGGGGGAGCCCCGGACAGGTCTGGTACGACGGCCGGTGGATGGACCGGTCGGCCGTGGAACGGCTGTTCGCCGAGAAAGAGGAGGCATGGGAGCGCGACCGTCAACGCTGGTATGACGAGCGATCCGGGGAATGGGAACAGCGGGTGAAAGAGCAGCGGGAACGGGAGGGGTTCGTCCATGACCGGGACAAGGACGCCTATGTCCCCGGTGAAAGCCATCCCGACGTGATTGAAGAACGCCGCCGGCGGGAGGCGGAACGGCTCGACGACTTCATCGAGAGGAATGTCAAGGACCTGAAGCGCCAGGATTTCCTCCAGGAACTGGTGGACCGGGTGCGCACCAACGGCGGCGACCTGGACGCCCTGCGCCGGGCGATCAAGGACAGTACCGTGGGCGCGGAGCAGCAGCTTTCCATGGGAGACGCCGAGTCCGGTCTGGCCGAGGCCGAGGCCTTCCAGGATTCGGCGGAGTATGCCGTTCAGGTCCGTGACTGGGCGCAGCGCGCCAATCGCGCCATTGGTCATTTCGTCCCCGGAATCGGCCCGATCATCAACATGGTGCAGAGTGGAGCCTCGGGAGCAGCGCAGGGGTACGAGGAGGGAGGGTGGCATGGTGCGTTCACCTCGGCGGCCGCGCGGGGGGTGGATTTCCTCGTGCAGCACTACACCGGCGTGTCCGGCACCGGCTCCGCGTTCCGCAATGCCTACGGAACGGAATACACGCGGGACGAGGACGGCTCCTTGGTGTCGCCGCTGGATCGCCTTGCCGGCGGGATATGGCATTCCACCGTGGACCAGGACGA
>JAAZOO010000544.1 GCA_012797715.1 Geobacteraceae bacterium
GTCCCTTCCCCGGCCCGGGTGAGGATGGTCTTGACCTCGTGGGGAGTCAGATTCTGCGCCTCGTCCACGATCAGGAACTCGTTGGGGAGAGAGCGGCCCCGGATATAGGTGAGCGGCTCGATCTCCAGGAGCCCCATATCGATCAGCTCCTTGTAGGAATGGTTGAGGTGCCCGGCTGCCTTCTCCGCCGTCTTTTTTCCCGTCTTTGCCCTTTTCCTGTCCTGGGAACCGTATTCCCTGAGGAGGAGTTCCACGTTATCGAAAATCGGCTGCATCCAGGGCGAGAGCTTTTCCTGCACGTCTCCGGGGAGGAAGCCGAGATCCTTGCCCATGGGGAAGATCGGGCGCGACACCAGGAGGCGGTTGTACACAGCCTCCTCGGCGGTCTTCTGCAGGCCTGCGGCCAGCGCCAGGAGGGTCTTTCCCGTCCCCGCCTTCCCCACAAGGGTGACGAGCTGGATTTCGTCGTTCAGCAGCAGGTCGAATGCCAGGGACTGTTCCCTGTTTCGCGCGAAGACACCCCACACCCCTTTCGGTATTTCGGGGCTGAGGGGTACGATGGCATTTCTTTCCGCATCGAAGCGGCCGAGGGTCGACGCACCGGAAACGGGGTCCTGGACGTGAACCCCCTGATTGGGCGACAGAGGGAAGCCATCGGGCGGCGCCGCATCGCGGTTCCGGGAGAGAGCTGCAAAAGCGGCGGCCGGTTCCGGCAAGTGGGTGCACCCGCTGTACAGCTCATCGAAGGAGATTTTGCCGTGTTCGTAGTCCTCGGCGCGCAGGTTCATGGTGTCGGCCTTGATGCGCAGGTTCGTGTCCTTGCTGATCAGGGTCGTGGGGATCGCGCCGCCGTTCCTGATGTGCATCGCCACGGCCAGGATGAGGTTGTCGGCCTTGTCTCCGTGCAGATCCGGCGGCAGGTTGGCCATCATGTCCGGCCGGTACAGGACGACCCGCAGGGTTCCGCCATCCGGGAGCGTCACTCCCGACGAAAGGTTCCCGCGGCTGCGCAGGCCGTCCAGGATGCGCGATACCTGGCGTGCGTTTCGTCCCGTCTCGTCCATGTTTTTCTTGAAGCGGTCGATTTCCTCGATGACGGTTATGGGGATGAAGAGATTGTTTTCTTGGAACTGGAAGAGAGAGTGCGGGTCATGGAGGAGGACATTGGTGTCAAGAATGAAGTTTTTTGGCTTTTGTCCCTTTTTTCTCTGTCGGATATTCTTCGTTTTTTCCATGGGGCTCCTTTCCTTGTTCCGTGGATTCGGGCCGGTCAGGGAGAGACGGGCGTTTCCCTGACGGGCGCCGCATGCTCGATGGGGCGTCCGTGAACTTTCCGCTTGTTTCGGGGGGCGGGAGGAGGGCCGGTGGCGGTTTGCCGCGAGGATGGGAGTGGATTTTTTCTTGCAAGGAAACAGGGCATGACGGAATTCTACGTCACGAGGCTTTCATCCGGGTGAAGCTGCGGTGAAGATACTGTTACAAATGGTACGGGCGGTTCCGGGGCGACGGGGGCGGGTCGAAC
>JAAZOO010000545.1 GCA_012797715.1 Geobacteraceae bacterium
ACGGTATCCCGCGTACAAATCTTCCGCGAGTCCTCCCACGCAAAAGACGCGGGTCTGATCCACCAGGTATCCGTCACGACTCCCGGCAAAATCCACGATGATGGGCTCACCATGGGCAATCGCTTTCGTGCTGCAGCCCTGTCCGAAGCTGGAATTCAATCCCACGCCCCCCAGCGGCGTATCCGTGTACGCGGGCACCGCACCGTCAGCTCCCGAGAAGGTATGCCCGAAGATCATCTCGCCGTTGAAGGCCCGCATCCTGATATGACCGAGATGCCCTTCCCGGCGTGCCACATATTCCAGTTCCGCGGCAAGGTCCAGATCGGTCATCCCCACGCGGATCACGTCGCGGGCGCGTCGATAGACGATGTCCACCTGTCGGGCCGCATCACGCAATATCTCCAGCTCATAGGGAGACTTTTTCATCCTGACCCGCCGTACGAGAGGGGTGACGTCCGAAAACATCACGTCGGGGAAGGCCTTCCGATACCTCTCAAAAAGGGCCACCGGAAGGACATCCATTTCCATTCCAACACGCGCCAGTTCCCGGATGCCGTACTCCGCAAGGATGGAAGGGGCCTCGCGCATGGAGGAAAAGGGGACAATCTCCGTGAGCGCCGACTCGGCATGAGCCCTCTGCAACTCCCTTCTCACCATGTATACCGGTTCTCCTCCCGCGGGAACACAGAGACACCCCGACTGGATTGTGCCGGTAAAATAGAAAAGGTCGGCGTTCTGGACGAGAAATGCCGCGTCCAGACCCTCGGCTGCCATCAGAGACTGAAGTGCGCCTATACGGTTATCCAGCTCGCTTTTCGGCGTGATGCGTCCGTTCATACTAAGCCGTCTCTCCCACATCCTCCAACTGCAGTTCTCGAATCGCCATTTCACGGAGTTTGAATTTCTGGATCTTCCCTGAAGCGGTCATGGGATAGGAGTCCACGAATTTCACATACTTGGGTATTTTGTAGTTGGCAATCTTCCCCTTGCAGAAATCCTTCACCTCATCCTCCGTCATCTCCATCCCCTTTTTTACGACAATTGCGGCCATCACCTGCTCGCCGAATTTCCTGTCGGGAACGCCGTACACCTGCACATCGGATATCTTCGGATGGGTATAGAGGAACTCCTCGATCTCGCGGGGATAGATATTTTCACCGCCGCGGATGATCATGTTTTTGATGCGCCCGGTTATCTTGCAGTAACCGTTCTCGTCCATGACCGCCAGGTCGCCGGTATGGAGCCACCCGTCCGCGTCGATAACCTTGGCCGTCTCCTCCGGCATCTTGTAGTATCCTTTCATCACCAGGTAGCCACGGGTGCAGAGCTCCCCCTGTTTTCCGGGAGGGAGGGCCGCTCCGGTCTCGATATCCACGATTTTCACCTCCACGTCGGGAAGCGCCCGGCCGACGGTGGCCACGCGCAGCTCGATGGGGTCGTCGGTCCGCGTCTGGGTGATCACCGGAGACGATTCCGTCTGGCCGTAGGCGATGGTTATCTCCGACGCATGCATATCGCGTATCACCCTCTTCATAACCTCTATCGGACACGGGGAACCGGCCATGATTCCCGTGCGGAGACTGGTCAGGTCGAACGTGTCGAACTCGGGATGTTCCAGTTCCGCGATGAACATGGTCGGTACGCCGTGGACGGCGGTGCAGCGCTCCTTTTCGATTGCCTGGAGAACATGGAGAGGGTTGAAGGTGACAACCGGCACCATGGTGGAAGCGTGGGTCACGCAGGCCATCACGGCAAGGACGCAGCCGAAACAATGGAAAAAGGGGACCGGAATGCAGAGCCGATCCTTTTCCGTGAACCGCATGCACTCTCCGATGAAGAAGCCGTTATTGATAACATTGTAATGGGTGAGCATAACCCCCTTCGGAAATCCTGTCGTACCGGACGTGTACTGCATATTGATGACTTCGTGGGGATTCAGCCCGGCTTCCACCGCTGCCAGCTCCCCATCGGACACCTCATCGGCAAGAGAGTACAGATCATTGAAATTCAGCATCCCGGAAGGCGTTTCATCGCCGATGAAGACAACTTTTTCCAGGCAGGGGAGTTTCGCGCTCTTGAGGGAGCCGGGGGGGGAGACAGGAATCTCCGGGGCCACGTCGCAGAG
>JAAZOO010000546.1 GCA_012797715.1 Geobacteraceae bacterium
AGTGCAAAGGACAAATGAGAAGGCCCCCAGAAGATAGAAAAGCGACCTGTAGGTGCGCATTTTGCGAAACAACATTACGGAAAGCGCCGCAAAGGACGCGACAGTCACGGACAGAATCAGCCAGCGGATATCCCTGGATATGGAGGCTACCTCAGGCAGACCCGCCAGATACCTGTCAAGTATACCGCTCAAGTAGGCGAAACCTCCCAGAGCGACAAAGGAGAAGAAGGCCACGTAGGCGATGATCTCACGGCCCGGCCGGACACGGTCATGCCATTGCCGCTCAAAAAGATAGGCGACAATGACCGACACCGCCGGAAATATCGGAAGAATGTAAGGCGGCAGTTTTGAGCCTGACAGACTGAAGAAAACAAAGACAACGAGTGACCAGATGAAAAAGAGCCGCATCTCCTTCGTTCGCCAAAATCGTGCAACCGCCCGAGGGATGAATATCGACCATGGGAAAAGTCCGCCGAACAGGACCGGAAAAAAGTAATAGAGAGGCCCCGACCTCTTGTGCCTGGTCGTAAGAAATCGCAGAATATGCTGATCCACGAAAAAGAACTTGAAAAACTCTTTCTCTCTCAGACACACAATGACGAACCAGGGCACGACTATCAAGCAAAAGAGCAGCAGGGCCTTCACTGAGAGCATGTCCTTCAGGAAAAGCATTTTCTTTTCAGACCAGAGGAAAAGGACAATGGTAACAAACATAAGGATGAGAGCTACCGGTCCCTTGGCCAGAGCCGCGAGGGCAAGAGCGGCAAAGAACAGATAAAGGAACAGTGGTCTCTTCTCCCGGTAGTATTGGTAGAAACACAGCAACGAGCCGAAGAGGAGAAATGAGAACAGCATGTCGATGGTTACCACATGTGAGATAGCGAAGAAACCGAACGAAGTCAACAGCATGAGGGAGGAGAGAAGGCCAACCTCATCGCCAAACCAGCGCGACGCAAATAGATACATGATGAGCACACACAGGAGGGCGGCCAGCGCATTGGGGAACCTGAAAGACCACTCACTCACGCCTAAGACCTTGTAGGAAAGGGCCTCAACCCAGTAGAGAAGCGGCGGTTTCTCGAAATAGCGGACGTAGTTGAGGTGGGGAACGACGTAATCGCCCTGCTCCACCATTTCGCGAGGGATCTCTGCATATCTTCCCTCATCGGGCTCCTTGAGGGAGTAAGTACCGAGGTTATGGAAAAGGAAAATGTACGAACACGCCAGGATAATGAGCAGGTAAATGACCCTTTTTCTGCGGCGGCTGTCTGTTAACACGCATGGCTCCTGTGATGATTTTTTATTGTCCGGCCACAGTATATCCTCGTGTCGATTACCGGTCTTTGACCGCCGCATTATCTTTTGGTAATGTTGGTGGGTTTCAAACTGTTAAGAGGTGCGTCCCGGCAGGGTTACGATCAGCTGTGAGCCTCCACGGGGGGTGTTGGCGGCAGTAATAGTCCCTCCATGGATAAGGACAAATGCTTGTGCCAGGCTGAGACCGAGCCCGCTTCCCGGCGTGGACCGGCTCCTCTCGCCCCTGAAGAACCTCTCAAAAATGTGGGGCAGGTCTGCTTCCGGTATGCCGGTACCTGTATCCTCAACGATAACTGTTGCATTCTGTCCGGTATCAGTTATTAACACTGTCACGCGTCCCCCCTCAGGCGTGTATTTGAGGGCGTTATCGAGAAGATTGGCAAAGACGCGCTGCATTTTCCGGCGGTCACAGGGCACAAAGACTGGCCGAGACACGCTTGTCTGCAGTTCTATATGTCTTTCCTCCGCAGACGGCTGAAAAAGCTCTTGCAGGTCGGCGATCAATTCAACCAGGTCTGTCCTTTCCCTATTCAGTTTTGCGAGCCCGGCCTCGGCCTCGGAAATGTCAAGCGTTGTATTGATGAGGTCAAGGAGTCGGTCGCATTCCTCAATGATGAGCCCGGCTGTAGAGGCGATCTCCTCATCTGTCCGCTTCCCAGCCAGGGCCATTTCCGCGAGCCCCCGCATCCTCGTGATCGGGCTTCTGAGATCATGGGCGATGTTCTCCGTGATTTCCCTCATTTGTTCGATGAGCGCCTGGGTGTGCCCCACCATTGCGTTGAAGGTCTGGGCGAGGCGATCTATCTCATCATTTCGCCCCGTTACCGGGACCCTTCTGTCGAGTGCGCCATTCGATATATCGACGGCGGCACGTGTCATTTCTTCGACCCCTGACAGGGCACGCTTCGCCATGAACCAGCCTATGGCCCCCGACAGTGCTATACCGATTGCGAGGGGAACGCCAAAGTATTCCCGGAAGTCCTCCCTGAGTTCTGACAGGGCATGATGGCTGATGCCGTGACTGCTCCCGTAAAGGACGATGAAATAGAAAGCGGCAAGGGTCGCAAGCAGGCACGCCGCAAAGATCCCCGCGTACCAGATGGTAAGACGAAACACCACGGAGTGCCGCTCTTCATACAGCTTCTTTAAGTATGTAGCCGGCTCCCCGGATGGTGTGAATAAGTTTTTTATCATGATCCCTGTCTATCTTGTCGCGCAATTTGCTCATGCGTGCTTCCACAATATTCGTTTGTGGGTCAAAATTGAGGTCCCAGACATGCTCAATGAGCATCGTTTTTGAAACTACCCTGCCCGTATTGCGCATGAGGTATTCAAGGAGGAGGAACTCTCTGGGCTGAAGTTCAATCGGCCGTCCCGAACGGGTAACCTCCCGCGATAAAAGATCCATCACTAGATCAGCGACCTCGAGGCGTGTGGTCTCGGGAACGCCCGTTGCCCTACGGATGAGGGCTTGGACGCGCGCGAGGAGTTCGGAAAAGGCAAAAGGCTTCGTCAGGTAGTCGTCACTTCCTGTTTGCAGGCCTTTTACCCGGTCATCCACAGAGCGTTTGGCGCTGAGGATCATTATGGGAATATTCGGCTTTGTCTCTCTGAGCCTCGTAATAAGCGACAGCCCGTCGAGCTTTGGCAGCATCAGATCCACAACGACGGCATCATATGGTTCGGTAAGAGCCAGATGCAATCCGTCCTCGCCGTCTACCGCATTGTCTACGGCAAAGCCTGCCTCCCTGAGGCCTTTTATGACGAAGGAAGAAATAATGGGATCATCTTCGACGAGCAGTAACCGCACGATTAATTCCTTTCAGGGCTTTCTTTCATTTCCGACAATCCTATTCTATCACAACGGGCTGCTCTATTTCACCCTCGGCGGGAAGTGCTGTTGTGCGCGCCGTGCCATCCCGCTTACTTTGCAGGATGGCAAGGGAACGGTCGGTACCCATCGCCTGCCTGAAGAGAACAGTCATTTTCCCCGTCGACAGAAGCTCTGCCTCCATTTTCCCGTTCTTGTCCCGTACAATGACGAACACCGTCTTTTTTCTCTCAAGGGCCCCGGTGAGTTGAGGTATGGAATCGATCTCCTTAAGAAAATGACCCGTATAAAACGGAATGGCCCCCAGGACTGTCTCATCTGGCCGCCAGACGTAGAGTTCGTCCGATGAAGATACCGATCCCTTGACGGCCTGACAGAATGGCACGAAGCTTTTGAACTGGTCTAGGATGGGCATGGCGGCAATGAGGCCTAAAAAAAGCAGTGACAGAATCGCGGCCGACGAGAACCCCCAGAACTTTAACATATCACTCCTATGATTCCACAGTGCCGTGACGGAAAAAACAATTGCGACCACGGCAAAAGAGATGGTCAGGACCAGTATTCTTGGCGGGATGTAAAAACCAAGCTTTTTCGATGCCACGACAAGGCCGGGAACAACGGCGATCCCCGCAAGGAGCGGGAGAATGCCAAAGGAACATATGAACACCTTTTCCCATTTTTCGAAAACAGTTCCCTTGATGGCAGCATCGATATACACGGCAATCAACAGGGAGATCGGTGCAAACACCGGCATGAGGTACAGTGCGCGCTTTGTCGATGCCGTGCTAAGGAAGATAAATCCGGCGAGAAACCAGCATAGCATGAGAAGTATTCCCTTCCCGGCCCTGCCCTTCTCTCTATCGGATCGGCGAAGGCTCCGGTAAAGTGCGGGCGCGGCGAGAACGCTCCAAGGCAGAAAAGCAACAGGGAATTGGATCAGGTAGTAGTAGAAAGGCTGGCGATGTCCCGTTGAACCGCCCGCAAACCTTTCGAGATGGTTGTGAACGAAGAAGACCCGCAGATACTCACTACTGCCCTGATGCCACAGGGAAAGAAACCAGGGTATAGTCATGGTAAGGAAAATGAGGAAGCCGAGCCATAAATGCATCTTGAGCATATGCCGGGCATTCCCGTCGAAAATGAGGAAAGCCAGTATGGCGATGCCCGGAATGACAACCCCGATGAAGCCCTTTGTGTAAAAACCAAGGGTACAGCAAATATAGCACAGGCCGTAGAAGATAAACCTCTTCCGGCGATTGTCAGAAAGATAGGCGATCATGAAAAAATCAAGAGAGAGGACGACAAAGCAGGTCAGGGCGCTGTCCACTATAACCCAGTGCGCCACCCTGAAATATTCTCCGCAGGTCGCCATGGCAAGGGCCGAAATAAACCCTGTCCTTGGCCCGAATAGAAGGTTGCCGAGAAAAAATAACGCGGCCACACCCCCTAAGGCAAAAACAGTCGAAGGTATCCTCACAATCGTGTCAGACGGTCCGCCAAATACCCTGAACACGGCTGCCAGCGACGCATAGTACAGGGGGGGCTGCTCAAGAAAAGGTTTCTGATTGAGTGTCGGAACCGCCCAGTTTCCGCTCAGTGCCATCTCCCTCCCGATCTCGGCCACCCTGGGTTCGTCGGCCGTCCACAATCCGTGGTTCGCGAGACCGACCCAGAAAAGGGGTACTACAATGACAAAGAGAAGGACAAAATAAAGAAGGGATTGCTTGCTGGTTAAAGGCACAGGGTTTCCTCTCGTTGATATGTATTACCATGCTATTCTACGACAAAAGATATGACCGGAACCTCACCACAACATTACCAGTTGATAACATTCAGGGTTTATACTCCATTTCTATCCGTAATCCATGATTCTTCTTCATACGCGCCAGGCTTGCTTCGTAGGTGCAGCTTTATAAGGAAAAGCATCTGTTGATCTGCGGCTA
>JAAZOO010000547.1 GCA_012797715.1 Geobacteraceae bacterium
ATTCCCCCTCGGGATTCGGGGAAAACAAGGTCCTGTCCTGCGCCGATGCGGTGGCCAAGGCCATTCAGTCCCACATGGCCGCCAACGGCTATGAAACGGTGCGCCAGAAGGTTGCCCTGGTCAAGGGGGCCTGCCCGGACTGCGGCGGCGTCGTGGAGCACGAAGGGGGCTGTATGGTCTGCCGTGTCTGCGGCTACAGCGAATGCGCTTAAGACAATACGAATAACGATAACATGCCAACCAAGAGGCCCGCGAAAGCGGGCCTTTTTCTTGCCTCTGAAACTTAACAGCTATCAGTTGCATAGAAAAATGTGGTCAAGGGATGCGATACCTCATCTCTGGGATACAATTCGAAGAAACGTTCATGTGTTCTGAGAAAGCTTGTTCAAGAGGAGGGATTCCATGCCGGACAAAAGCGAACTGAACCTGACCGACGGAATGCGGAGATACATCGACAAGAACAACCGCTACCTGGCAGAACGGGACGAATATATCCGGAACGTGGTCAGGAAGTGGAAATTCGACACCATCGCCGTGCACGGCCTCTACACGGTGCAGGATGCCATCGAGGACTACCAGGGCGCCATCATCGAGCCGATATTCATGAGCACCGCCCAGGCCTATCGCGACTCTGACGAAATGGCCGCGGCGCTCGCCTACAAGATCCCGACCTGGTGCTATTCGCGGATCGCCAACCCGTCAACCTATTATTACGAGTGGACTCTGGCGCTGCTGGAAGGGTACGGTTTCGACGGCGAGACCTCCTGCTGCTCCACCTCCTCCGGCATGGCGGCCATCATGACCGCGGTGAATCCCTTCCTGAAGATCCAGAAGGACCCCCACGAAAAGCGGAACTTCGTAGCCACGGTCCAATGCTACGGCGGGACCTACCAGCAATTCACCGCCAGGCTGATGCAGGAGCACAACGTGGAATGCCGCTGGGTCCTGGACGCCACCAACCTGGACGAGTGGGCCTCGAAGATCGACGAGCACACCCGCTTCCTCTACGGTGAGCTTCCCAGCAATCCCCAGCTCGGCTTTTTCGACATCAGGGCGGTGGCGGACCTGGCCCACAGCCACAATCTCCCTCTGATCTGCGACTCCACCATCGCCACCCCCGCCCTGCTGCGCCCCATCTGCCACGGCGCCGACATCGTGGTGCAGTCAGCCACCAAAAGCCTCACATCAAGCGGCTTCGGGGTCTGCGGGGCGGTCATCGCCCGCAAGAACCTCTGCACCAACATCGACGACGAGCTGCTGAAATCCGATTTCTCGCTCCACATCAAGTTCCTGCAAAACCGCGACTTCGGCCCCAACCTGCATCCCATGCAGGCGGTCATGACCCTGAACGACATGCGGACCCTACGCTCCAAGATGGACCTCATGAGCCGGAGCGCCATGAAGGTGGCCCGGTTCCTGGAGGAGCACCCCAAGGTCGAAAGCGTCCAGTACCTGGGTCTCCCCAATCACCCGCTGCACGAACTGGCCAGCAGGTACATGTGGCTGGTGGATGCGGAATACGACGAACTGTACGGCAGGCCGGTGAACCGGTACGGCCATCTCCTGTCGTTCTGCGTCAAGGGAGGAGCTGAAAAGGCCAGGACTTTCTTCGACGGCCTGCAAAGGATCTGGAGGGCAACCGACCTGGGGCGGATAAAGAGCGTCGCCACCATACCCGGCATTTCCACCCATCAGCAGCAGGGGGAAGAGGCGCGGGCATTGGCGGGGATCCCGGCCAACATGGTCCGGCTCTGCGTAGGCGCAGAGCACCCTGACGACATCATGGCCGACCTCGACCAGGCGCTGTCCCGGGCGGGATAGCGGGATGTTGCCTACCGATTTCTCGTTGCACGCAGGACAATATCGTCGACGCAGCTTCATCCGCAGCAGGGCGTGCAGAGGAAGGTCGTCCCTGTAAGACTCAACAACTCGTCGGGTGAAACGTTTCCCCGGCTGAAGGCCAGGTAGTTCCCATGGAAGATAATCTTGCTCAGAAGGCAGCTGGCTGTCATGACTGACACATGGGCAGCCGGTGGCATTGCGTTACTGTTGCCGAGCCCGTTTGCCAAGCTGGATTACCCGAAACGCCAGAAATAACAATAGTAGAAAGACCGTCACGCCTTGCATCAGTTCCGGCCAGCCGGGGCCAAGATCTAACCTGTCGGCAAGCCCAGTCATTCCATTCCCGCCGAAGAGGACGACCGTCAGCATCGCTACAAAACAAACGGTAAACACCTTGTCGGTAAATGGATTTTTTATTCGGTTTTTTCTGACTGCATTGTCGGGCATTGAAATACCTCCGTTTATCCCTTCAGCTTGGCAGCCTCTTTTTGCACTTCTGCAAGGGCTGCAAAAAGCGAATCTTCGTCGAACGAATCCGACAAAAGACGAATTAGAGACATGTGCTTTTGAATATTTACAAGGTCGGACGGGCTATTAATAAGTTTGTAATAATATAGTATCCCGCTTGAAGCAATTATTCTTAAAATAGATTCTTCACTAGCAGTACGGAGTATTTCCACAAATGTTTTAAATGTTGTTAATGATGGTGTAGTATACTCTAAAACAATGGCAGCTTGCCTTTTCAACTCCTCGTCCTTGCAATCATAATTTTCAAGTATATTTCTTTGCAAATTTATATCATGTGTAATTTCCCACAATGCTGATACCACAGAAATATGGATTTTGCTGGGAGCTTTTACCTTCGACAACAACAACCTCAATGCAATTTCGCTATTTGCAGTTTTTAGCTCACCAAGACCTTGAATTGCTGTCGTGTCAAGCAGCATTGCATCATTTATCAACATCTCCTCTGCTTTGTCCAATTCTTCTGAAGTCAATCCTTTAAAATGACTTGCATCATATCCATCACCTTTTTCTCTTCCTGTTGAATTATATTGTTTTAAAAAGCGATCAAAAGTTTTACTCATTTTATGGCTCCGGAATTATTTCGACGTTATATTCTGATATCCTTCCAGTTCTTTGACCCCTTATAAGTTCAGGCAATTCATATGTTTTGTATATATCTCCACCTCCTCTTGACGCTTTTTCG
>JAAZOO010000548.1 GCA_012797715.1 Geobacteraceae bacterium
GCGAGCCCGCCTTTGAAAAGGCGGTACGGCTTGCCCTGGAAAAGAGAAAGGCCATGGTCTTCAGTTGTCTGGCCGGCCTGATGAATTTTGCCGTTCCGTTTCAGCCCCGGGACGGTTTCCGCTATTGTTTCATCGGCGGCGGCGTGCGGGAGGCAGACATCGATCTCTTTCTGGCTGAAAAGCTTGCAAAAACGGATAAAATCGACGGATTCGCCCTCCTCGACAGACTGGCTGAACTCCCCTCCTCAACCTCCCAGGAGGTGCGGGATGCGGCAAAGGAGGTGTCGCG
The DNA here is from genome assembly GCA_012797715.1 of Geobacteraceae bacterium. Classification (GTDB taxonomy): domain Bacteria; phylum Desulfobacterota; class Desulfuromonadia; order Geobacterales; family Geobacteraceae; genus RPRC01. The sequence continues at coordinate 290 of JAAZOO010000548.1, forward strand.
GCTCCTTTCGGGATTTGATCCGGACAGCCTGCAGGCCCGTCTTCTGGAACGGAGCATGGGAAGGCTCCGCACGGTACGCGGTGCGCTTGCCCAGATGGATCGTGCCTCAACCATGGCTGAACTGCAGGGACTGCTCAGGGAAACCCTGGTGATTCTGTTGGATATCCCCCGTGTTGCGATGGGGGTCAGAGCCCTCCAGGGAAACGGCATCGACCTTCGGGGCGTTCTCGGCATGCCGGACCGGATCGGAGTGCTGGGGGATGAACTGGTCGCCCTTCTCTTTCCTGAGGGGGCCAGCGGACCGGCCGTGGTCCCGGCCCAGGACATAGGGGCGGTATTTCCCTCCCTGGTTGCGGAACGGGCGGTATGTTTTCCGGTTTCCAGCGGGGATGAGATGCTGGGTGTTCTTGCCTTCTTCGACGGCGATCTCGGTATGAGGGACGCCTTTCTCGTGGAAATGATAACGGATCGCATTGCAGCCAAGACACTGCAGTTCCAGAGGGAGGAAGAGCACCTTCTGGAAAGCTCCCTTTCCAGGAGGTTTCTCTCCGTTCTGAGCGCGCTTTCCCATGCGGAGAGCCGGCGGGATCTGTACAATTCCATCCTGGAGATGGCCGCGGACCTTGTCAATGCATCGTCGGGATCTCTCATGCTCGTGGATGAAAACAGCACGAACATGCGCATCGAATCGGTGCTCGGCATGAATCTCCAGCTGGCGAAAAGCATCAGCGGCCGTGTCGGCAGGGGGATTGCCGGAAAAGTGGCGGAGACCGGGCAGCCCCTCCTTGTTCGTGACATCGAGCAGGATACGCGGGTGCGCATCCGAAACCGTTCCCGTTTCAAGACCAAGTCCTTTATCAGCATTCCCCTTGTGGTGAGCGGCGCCGTCATCGGGGTACTGAACCTGTCGGACAAAGGGGGCAGCGGTGTCTTCACCGATGATGACCTGGATCTTCTTCTCTCCCTGGCGCGGCACGCCAGCGTCGTGCTCGAGCGGAGCGAGTCCAGCGAAAAGGCTGCCCGACTGGAGGAGGTGACGGTCACCGACCCCCTTACCAAGCTCTTTAACCGCCGTTTCCTGGAGCAGAGAGTGGAGGAGGAGATGAGCCGCGCCGCGCGGCAGAAACTGGAATTCTCCATCCTGCTGGTGGACCTGGACAATTTCAAGGTGTACAACGACCTCTGCGGCCATGCGGCCGGGGATGTGGTGCTCAAGAAGACCGCGCGCCTTCTCAAGAGCACCGCACGCCAGATGGACATCGTCACCCGCTACGGCGGAGAACGGTTCTGCGTCATCCTTCCCGGTACCCCGAAAAGGGATTCGGTAAGTGTTGCCGAGAGGTTCCGGCGCGAAGTGGAGCGGGCGGGATTCACCCATGAAGAGAACCTCCCCCTCGGCCGCCTTACGGTGAGCATCGGGATCGCCTCCTTCCCGGAAAACGGCCGCGATTTCCAGTCCCTGGCCGGTTCCGCCGACGTTGCTCTTCACCGGGCCAAGCTGGCGGGACGGAACCGCGTGATGCACTTCGACCCCGCCGCGGTCACCGAGTCACGGGGGATCTCCCTGCGACCGTCTCCGGCGGAGCCCAAGGTCGGCGGAGGGGTTTCCGGATGACCGTGTCTCCCCTTCAAAGGAGCAACTATCGCATCCCTTGAGGAATAGGCATTTGTTCCTTTCGCTTCAGCCTCCTGCTCTTTCCCTGCCTTTCCCCTGCCGTCCTGTCAGAACAGCTCCATCTGCTCCGCCTTCCGTCCTTTCCCTCCTTTACCGGCTGGAACGCCCCTGATGATCAGGCGTTCCGGTATCTCGTGCACGAATCGTGAAACGGTGCGCTCTCCCGGTCCGGCCCACGGGCGGGTGGCCGAGGCGGTGAGGATGAGGTTTTCCCGTGCGCGGGTCATGCCCACATAGAAGAGGCGCCGCTCTTCCTGGATGGAGGCGGCCCCCCGGAGGGAGCACGGCATGAGCCCTTCCTCGCACCCCGCCATGAAGACGACCGGGAATTCCAGTCCCTTGGCTGCGTGGAGGGTCATGAGGCTCACCGCCTCGGCCCGCTCGTCATAGACGATCTCCGCAGCGTAGTTGCCCAGGTGCCTGCTGAACGCCGGAAGGTCTGAGCCGAAACTTCCTGCAAGGGTTTTGAGCCTGGCACAGTCCGGGTGAGCCGGATCAGCGCCGACAAAAGCGAACACCTCGTCGAGGGCGGAAGCGATGCCTCCCGCGGCAACCTGTTCCCGGAACCGCTCCAGGGCAGCGTTCAGGTCCGCGATGCGCCGTTCTGCCTGTGGCGGGAGCCCTGCGGTTCCTGCAAGGCCCGCAAAATCCCCGGAAAGGGGGAGCACCGCGTCCAGCCGTTCCAGGGTCGCTGCCCCGATGCCCGGAATATCCCGCAGGAGCTCCAGCCAGTGGGCGGTTTCACGGTTCCCGGAGGCGACCCACACGAAACGGGTTGCCGACCGGGCCGCCGGAGAAAGGAAATAGGGAGTCGAGCCCACCATCTGGAACGGTATCCCCCGCCGCTGGAGGGCGTTCGCCAGTTCTTCCGCCTGCCGGGCCATGCGGTACAGTACCGCCATCTCGCCGAAGCCGTGTCCCGCTCCCCTGTCGCCTCCCCTGCCGGAGGCAAGGGAGAAAGAGCTGATGCCGGCCATCAGTTCTTCGATCCTTCGCACGATGCATTCCGCTTCGGCTGCCGGTGTCGAAACGCGGTGCAGCTCGATGGTGCCTTGGCGGTCCGACGCGGCGATGATCGGGAGACGTGAGGGGCACGGGTTGCGGGAAATGACGCTGTTTGCAGCTTCCACAAGGATTGGTGCCGAACGGTAGGTGCGAACCAGCCGGATACTCCGTGTCGACGGCTCTTCGGCGAAGCGGAAAAACAGGGAGGGGTCGCTTCCCCGGAAGCCGTAGATGGACTGGTCCGGGTCGCCGATGGCAAAGACTGAGGCATGGTTGCCGAGGGTTCGGACGAGATGGTACTGGGGGACATTCAGGTCCTGAAATTCATCCACGAACAGGTGGTCGATGCTCTCCTGGACTTTCCGGCAAAACGAGGCATCCCGCTCCAGGAGCGAGAGGAGGAAGGGGACGATCCCGTCCAGGTCGATGGCGCAAAGGCGGTCGGTTTCTTCCAGGTAGCGCCGGACGGTGGAGGGGGGAGGCGATTGTCCGGAGCCGGCGAAGCAGGCGGAGAGTGCGTCGCGCAGCGAGTCCCTGTCGCTCTTTGACAGCCC
>JAAZOO010000043.1 GCA_012797715.1 Geobacteraceae bacterium
CCCGGCCCCGGGACTCCCACAGGGCCTCGTCGGCCGCGGCACGGATCAGGGTTCGTCCCAACCCGCCCAATTCGATGTCGTCCAGTCGTTCCGCGTCCAGCCGTGGGGGCTCGTCCTCATCGGGAGCGGCAAGCATCTCCCGGTCGCTGAAGGTAAGGGTCAGGCCCTGGGGTGTGGCCTCTCCCTCGATGACCACCGGCTCCTCCGTGTCGGGGGCGGCGCGGTTGACGATGGATACGAACCCCTCTTCCCATGCCAGCAGAATGGCGCTGATGCGGGCATCATCGAAACCGGCCAGCAGGGCCAGTTCACGGGCAAAGCACTGGCCGAGCGGCAGGGCTTCGATGCGGGGGGGAAGGGTGAGGGTGCTGTTCAGGTTCATGGGAGGTGCGTTTCCTTTCGTGCCGTTCCGTATGCTCCATCCGACAGCCGCGTGGGGTCAGACGTGGAGAACCGACCGGTTGCGGCCGGCGTTCTTGGCCCGGTAGAGGGCGTCGTCCGCCCGCTTGATGCAGGAATCGATGTTTTCCCCCGCCGCATAGACCGCAACGCCGAGACTGATGGTCACCCGGATACGGGACGTTCCCGATTCAAGGGCCAGATTTTCCGCCAGTCCGCGGAGACGCTCCGCAACCGCGAGGGCGTCGTCGCCGCACGTTTCGGGAAGGAGGATCAGGAACTCTTCGCCACCCCAGCGCGCGCAACTGTCTTCCCCGCGCAGGCACCCGGCAAAGGCGCGCGCGATGGTCACGAGAACCTGGTCCCCCAGGTCGTGGCCAAAGGTGTCGTTGATTTCCTTGAAGCGGTCGATATCGGCCATGATGACCGCGAAGGGTTTTCCGTGGCGCGCCGTCCGGGAGCGCTCCGCTTCGAGGCGTTTGTACATGTCGAGGCGGTTGGACAGGCCGGTGAGGTAATCGGACCGGGAGGCCTGCTCGAATCTCGTCTTGATATCCTGAAGCTCGAACTGGTAGCTGTCGCTGATGCGGGCGATGCGCTTCAGCCGTCGCGACAGGCGCACATACTTCTGGAAAAGGAGAGTGAAGTCGCCGTAGAGGGGAGTTTCCGCAAAGTGCCGGTTGTTGACGGTGGGCAGGAAGCGGAGGATGACCGGGTCTTCCACGTCCGCTTCGTCCAGCAGCCGCGCCGGATCGGGGGAGGTGCGGCCGCCCGGCTCCGGAATCCGCCCGGAGAGCGACCGGTACGTACCGGCGCAGTCGGGGCAGAGTCCGTGCGAGAGCATGGCGTCCGAATGTTCGGCGAGGTACTGCTCCAGCTGCTTCCAGTATACTTCATCGTTGCGGACCTTTTTGCAGGAGGCGCAGATGGGGATGAACCCCTTCAGGGTCTTGACATTAGCCGCGGCCTCCCGCAGCTCCAGCACCAGCGACTTCACCTCGCTCTGGTAGCTGTCGCTGATCTTCGCGATTCTTCCCATGCGGCGAAGGAGAGCCTTGTAGGCGGTGAAGATCTCTTCCGCCTCCGCGAAGGTCAAGGGAGAGTCTGTGCCCGACTCGGCAAACCTGCGCTCGAACCGGGCGATGAAGGCGTCTTCCTTTTCCGAACAACAGGTCATGGCTCCTCACTCACGGGAATGATGTTGAACGGGATGCCCACCTCTTCCCTGAATTCCTCCGCCGTTTCCAGGGCCCGGTGGTTCTCTTCGTCGTAGTACCAGTTCACCGCCACGCTCTTGCCGTTCAGATGGCACTCCTCCAGCAGGTCGAGTATGTCCATCATGCATTTGGTGCTCCCGGTGTTGAGGTAGCTGAGGTTGGTGTTGAGGGTCAGGGGTCCGTGGTGAACCGCCGCGAACCGCGTCAGCCAGGAGAGGATGGGGCGGAAGAATTCGAAGGAGTTCTCCGGATAGGATTCGCCGGACATGCTCAGGACACCGGTGATGGGGTCGAACAGTATTTCGGGGGTCGATCGCGTCGCTTCTATGTAAAGGGTTTCCATTGACTGCTCCTAGATGATGGCCTTGAGGCTGAAAAAACAGTAGCGGTCGTCCATCTCCCGCAGGGTATAGTGCAGAGGCTGGGAAGCCTTTCTCGCCATATCGATGAGGCCGAGTCCCGCGTTGGCGCCGGCAGCCGCCGGCTTTCTCAGGGTTTCCTTGTACAGGCTTTTCAGTTCCTTCTTGTCAAGATCCTTGAGCATGTCCAGAATGTCCAGGGCCTTCCGGATATCGGCCTTCTCCACAATATTGCCCGAACTCACTTCGTAGCCGGACCCGCTCTTGCCGATGACCACGATACCGCTGGAAAAATCATGCTCCTGGTTTCCCTCGTCGGCCTTCTTCCGGGCATAGTTGCGCACGTTCTGGGTCTGTTCGATGAAGGTGGAGAAGACGTCCGTCATGGTATCCTTGGTCAGCTGCTCGGCTTCCATGTAGCGCTTTACGGCGTTGCCCAGCTCTTCAATGATGCTGTGGGAGAAGGGACCCGCGAAACAGATGAGGATTCCTTCCGTATTGAAGGTC
>JAAZOO010000549.1 GCA_012797715.1 Geobacteraceae bacterium
CCTGAGGTTTATGTTGTATCGGGGGCGGTGTTGCTTGATAAGGGTGTTCTCCAGGATAAGAGCCTCTTTTTCGGTGTCCGTGACAAGGTATTCGATGTCCTGTACCTTGGCCATGAGAAACCGGACCTGGTAGCGGGAGTCGCTGGAGGGTGAAAAATAGGAGCGGACCCGTGTCCGCAGACTCTTGGCCTTGCCTACGTAGAGGATTGCTCCTGTGGCGCTCTTCATGATGTAAACCCCTGGGGCATCGGGGAGGGAAGCTATTCTGTCCGGTTTCATGGACTGAGTATACGCGCAGAGGGTTTTCCTGCCAAGCCGGGATGTTCCGTGGATGTTCCCTTCCCTTTCTTGTCCTTCTTGCTTCCAGCGTGCACTGGCTATTCTTCGGAGGAGGACGGAAATGAAAAAATACCCCATGCCCTTGGCAGGGTTCGATTTTTGTGGAAAATACGGTACTATATTTTCACCACCGGTTGGCTTTCATGAGAGGAGGAGGATATGGAACAGCACGTGGAGGAAATATTCCACAAGGGCCTTGCTGCCTTGGAAAACGGACATATCTACCTGGCGCTTTCCTGTTTCGAGCAGGCGGCATGCCTCGACAGAACGCCCCTGCACTGTTCCTACCTTGCCTTTTGCTTGGCGAAGGTTCGTTCCCAGTATCCAGAATCTATCAGTCTCTGCAAGGAGGCTCTACGAATGGACCCCGACAACTCCATCCACTACCTCCATCTGGGTCGTATCCACCTCATGGCCGGGCAGAGGGCGAAGGCGCTGGGGGTGTTCCGGAGAGGCCTCCAGTGCCGGGATAACGAATCCATCCTGCGGGAGATTACCCTCATCGGAGAACGCAAGAATCCGGTGCTATCGAATCTCCCTCGACATCACCCCGTGAACAAGTATCTCGGCATAGTCCTGAAAAAGCTCGGCATGCGCTGAATGGCGGAAGGAGGGGGGCCTCGAAGCTGTTCGATTCTTTTCCGGCGCTGATGCCTGATTGACCATGAATCCCGGGCCGTGATACATTTTGCCAATGCAGACGGTCGAATGTGATGCCATCGTGCTTGCGTCCATGGACTACGGGGAGGCCGACAGGATTGTTACTCTCTTTACCCGTGAGTTCGGCAAGATTCGCGGGTTAGCGCGCAATGGGAAAAAGAGCGTGAAGCGATTCGGCCCCGCCTTTGAGCTCTTTGCCCGCATCCGGATTCGTCTCGTTATGAAGGAAGGATTGTGCGCCCTTAGCAATACCGATATCATCACCGTTTTTCCCCGGATTCGGGCGGATCTGGCAAAAATCGGCTACGCGGGATATGCCTGCGAACTTGTGGATCGATACAGTCCCGAAGCCCAACATAATCCGAGGCTCTTCCGTCTCCTTTTCGCGTATCTCGAATACCTGGACGCCTTCCCTCCCCGTGCCGATGACCGACGTTTCTTCGAGGTCAATCTGCTCAATATCGTCGGCTACCGTCTCTCCCTTGACCGCTGCGGTCGGTGCGGAGAGTCGGCTCTCCCGGCAGGCACCGACCGAGGGACAACGGTGAAGCCCGTATGCGGTGTCTGCGGTAGGGCTTTGCTTCCTGTTGGTACGGATACGCTCACCATTCTCAAAAAGGCCATGGAAACCGGAAGATTCGGGGTGCTCCGGTTTTCTCCTGCTTCCCTGCAGGAAGCGGGGGAGATCCTCGATGCCGCCATAGCGGAGCACGTGAACCGCCCCCTCACGTCGCTTCAATTTCTGCGGGACGTTCTGGCTCTTCACTGAAAGTAAACAAAACCCAATAATCCTTGACACAAAAGGGAGTTACGGGTAATCTAGCCACTCCTTTATTTTTAGTAATATTGAAAATTTCGTGCCGCGCGACACACTCTCCGCGGCGCCCCGCACCATGCTTTTAATACTCAACCGGAGGAAGTCTTTTGACATTTCAAGACCTGATTCTCTCCCTGCAGGGGTACTGGGCAGGGCAGGGGTGCGTGATTCAGCAGCCCTATGATGTGGAAAAGGGTGCAGGCACCTTCAACCCCGCGACCTTCCTGCGCGTTCTCGGGCCCGAGCCTTGGAACGTCGCCTATGTGGAGCCTTCCCGCCGTCCCACGGACGGCCGGTACGGGGAGAACCCCAACCGGCTTCAGCACTACTACCAATTCCAGGTCATCATGAAGCCCTCCCCCTTGAACATTCTCGACCTCTACATCAACTCCCTGAAGGCATTCGGCATCAATCCCCGCCAGCACGATATCCGCTTCGTGGAGGACGACTGGGAATCACCCACCCTCGGAGCCTGGGGACTCGGCTGGGAGGTATGGCTGGATGGGATGGAGATCACCCAGTTCACCTACTTCCAGCAGGCGGGCGGCATCGACCTGAAGCCGGTTTCCTCCGAGATAACCTACGGCTGCGAGCGAATCGCCATGTACCTGCAGGGCGTGGACAACGTCTACGACCTGGAATGGGTCAAAGGGGTCAAATATGGAGACATCCACCACCAGAGCGAGGTGGAGTTTTCCCGCTATAACTTCGAAGAGGCTGATATCGATATGCTTCTCCGGCTGTTCTCCATGTATGAACAGGAGTGCATCCGCCTGGCCGAAGGCGGGCTGGTGCTTCCCGCCTACGACTACGTCATGAAGTGCTCCCATGCCTTCAACCTCCTCGACGCACGGGGTGCCATCTCGGTCACCGAGCGCGCATCCTATATCGGGAGGGTGAGAAATGTGGCCCGACTCTGCGCCGAAGGGTACCTGGCGCTCCGTGAGCGGCTGGGCTTCCCCCTGCTGAAAGGAGGGACCCCGGCATGACAAAAGAACTGTTCCTGGAAATCGGCACGGAAGAGATCCCGGCGGGCTTCCTGCCCAAGGCCATGGCAGATATGGAGGCCCTCATCCGTAAAGAGCTTGAGAATGCCCGGCTTTCCCATGGCGAGGTTCGGACGTTTGCCACTCCACGAAGGCTTGCGCTTCTGGTGCGGGAGCTGGTCGACCGGCAGCCCGACGCCGAAGTCACCGCTTTGGGCCCGGCAAAGAAAGTTGCCTTTGATGCGGACGGAAAGCCCACAAGGGCGGCCGAGGGATTTGCCCGAGGCCAGGGAGTGGATGTCACGGACCTTACCACGGCAGCCACGGAAAAAGGCGAGTATGTTGCCGTTACGAAGCGTGTCCTCGGCCGTCCCACGGCGGAGCTCCTTACCGATATCCTTCCCGGGATCATTGGTGCCATCCCGTTCCGCAAGTCCATGCGCTGGGGGAACCTGGACGTCCGTTTCGCCCGGCCCATGCACTGGATCGTTGCCCTCTATGACGGAGTCGTCGTTCCCTTTTCCTTCGGTTCCATCGCCAGCGGCAGCGCGTCCCGAGGGCACCGCTTCATGGCCGACACCTCGTTTCCGGCGCGTGACTTCGCCCATTACCTGGACGAGTGCGAGCGCCATTTCGTCATCCCCGACCCGGAGAAACGGAAGGAGATCATCCGCCGCGAGGTGGAACAGGCTGCCCGCGCCGCGGGAGGACGACTCCTTCCCGACGAGGACCTCCTGGATCAGGTGACCTTCCTCGTTGAATACCCCAGTGTCGTATGCGGCAGCTTTGAACGGGAATTTCTCCAGGTGCCCAAAGAGGTGCTCATCACCTCCATGCGCGAACACCAGCGCTACTTTTCCGTTGTTGATGAGGATGGACGGCTTCTCCCCCATTTCATTACGGTGAACAATACCCTGGCAGACGACCCGGCCGTGGTCGCGCGAGGAAACGAACGAGTGCTGCGCGCCCGTCTCTCCGATGCCCGCTTTTTCTTCGAGGAGGACAAGAAGATTCCCTTGGAGGAACGGGTGGAGGATCTGAAGGGTGTCGTGTACCAGGCGAAACTGGGCACCTCTTACGAGAAGATGGAGCGGTTCCGGAAGCTGGCGGAGAGTCTCGCTGCCCAGCTGTGTCCCGAAGTCGCCGCCAAGGTTTCCCGGGCTGCCTACCTGTGTAAGGCCGATCTGGTTACCGGCATGGTGGGAGAGTTCCCGGAGCTTCAGGGGGTCATGGGCCGTGAGTACGCACTCCTGTCCGGCGAGGAACCGGATGTGGCGCTGGCCATCCATGAACACTACCTGCCGACCCAGGCCGGCGGAGATCTCCCTTCGGGAGATATCGGGGCCTTTGTTTCCATTGCCGACAAAATGGATACAATCTGCGGCTGTTTCGGCGTGGGGCTGATTCCCAGCGGTACCGCTGACCCTTATGCACTGCGCCGCTGCGCCCTGGGAATTATCGCGATTATTCTCGACAGGAAATATGAACTTTCCCTTGCCGACCTTGTGGATTCCTCCCTGTCTCTGCTGCGTGACAAGCTTACCCGCGATGAATCACGGGTTCGCGCCGATGTGCTGGAATTCTTCCGAGGCCGCTACGTAAACCTCATGGCCGGTCGGTATCCCTCCGACGTGGTGGAGGCGGTAGCCGCCGTTTCCTTCGACAATCTGAACGAGGCCGCCTCTCGCATGGCCGCCCTGTCGGAATTCCGGGAAAGACCCGATTTCGAGCCTCTGGCGGTGGCATTCAAGAGGGTCTCCAATATCGTGAAGGAAGGTACGGATATGCCGGTGGACTCCGGGCTTTTCCGGGAAGACGCAGAGCGGGATTTGTTCCGGGCCTTTGACACTGTTGCTTCCGTCGTGCGTGTGAAGATTTCCGGAAAAGACTATCTCGCTGCTCTCACGGAGATAGCCGGACTGAAAGGGCCGGTTGACGCCTTCTTCGACGGCGTGATGGTAATGGCGGAGGACGAGCAGGTGCGGAACAACCGGCTCGCCCTCCTTACCGGCATAGCGCGGCTGTTCGGCAGAATTGCCGATATTTCAAAGATTTCGGCCTGAAACTGACGGGACCGGAAATGAATGAGGGGTCGGAACCGGCCCCCTCCAACTCACTTAGGAGGATTGGTATGGCGGCAAAATATGTCTACTTCTTCGGTAACGGCACGGCTGACGGGACATCCGAAATGAAAGCCCTGCTCGGCGGCAAGGGAGCGAACCTGGCTGAAATGACGAGCATCGGGCTTCCCGTCCCCCCGGGGTTTACCATCACGACCGAGGTGTGTACCGAGTTTTACAAGAATGACAGAGCCTATCCTTCCTCGCTGAAGGATGAGGTAAACGCGAATATCCGCAGGGTGGAAGAGCTGGTAGGCAAAAAATTCGGCGATCCCGACATGCCTCTGCTGGTGTCGGTGCGGTCGGGCGCGCGCGCTTCCATGCCCGGCATGATGGACACGGTTCTGAACCTGGGCCTGAACGATACCACGGTGCAGGGGATCATCAGGCAGAGCGGCGACGAGCGTTTCGCCTATGATGCCTACCGCCGTTTCGTGCAGATGTATTCCAACGTGGTCATGGGCATGGACGGCTCTCTGCTGGAGGAGCTGCTGGAACAGAAAAAGGAGGAGAAGGGCGTCCACCTGGATACCGATCTGACCGCCGCGGACTGGAAAGAGCTGGTGGGAAAGTACAAGGCAAAGATCAAGGAAACCCTTGGGCAAGACTTCCCTGAGGATCCCGAAGAGCAGCTCTGGGGGGCCATCGGCGCTGTCTTTGGCTCATGGATGAACCAGCGCGCCATCACCTACCGCAAACTGCACAACATCCCGGCGGACTGGGGAACGGCCGTCAACATCCAGGCCATGGTTTTCGGCAACATGGGCAACGATTGCGCCACTGGTGTTGCCTTCACCCGAGACCCCTCCACCGGCGAGAATTATTTCTACGGCGAGTACCTGGTGAACGCCCAGGGAGAGGATGTGGTCGCCGGCATTCGCACTCCCCAGCCCATCAACCGCGCCAAACATAAGGACGGCGACCTTCCCGCAATGGAAGACGTCCTACCCGAGTGCTACCAGCAGCTGGTCAAGATACGCGATATCCTGGAAAAACATTACAAGGACATGCAGGATATCGAATTCACCATCGAAAAGGGAATCCTCTACATGCTCCAGACCCGTAACGGCAAACGCACGTCGCGGGCCTCCATCAAGATAGCCGTGGACATGGTGAAGGAAGGGCTCATCGACGAGAAGACCGCCGTGCTGCGCGTCTCTCCGGACCAGCTCGACCAGCTTCTCCACCCTTCCCTGGATCCGAAGGCGCCCCGCACTGTTATTGCAAAGGGCCTTCCCGCATCCCCGGGAGCTGCAAGCGGCAGCGTCGTATTCACCGCCGATGAGGCCGAGGCTGCGGCAAAGCTGGGACTGAAGGTGATCCTTGTGCGGGTGGAGACGAGCCCTGAGGATATCCACGGCATGCATGCGGCCCAAGGGATCCTCACCGCCCGCGGCGGCATGACCTCCCACGCGGCCGTGGTCGCCCGCGGCATGGGCAAGTGCTGCGTTGCCGGGTGCGGCGAGATCAAGGTCGACTACGCAAACAGTGAATTCACCGTAAATGGCACGGTGGTGAAAAAAGGCGACACTATCACCCTGGACGGCGGAACCGGCGAGGTGATGCTCGGCCAGGTACCCACCGTTCCTCCCCAGCTTACCGGCGATTTCAAGACCATCATGGATTGGGTGGACAAGTACCGCAAGCTGGGAGTGCGCGCCAATGCGGACACACCCAAGGATGCCAGGACCGCTCGCGATTTCGGTGCGGAGGGTATCGGTTTGACGCGCACCGAGCACATGTTTTTCGAGGCGGATCGCATCGCGGCCGTGCGGGAGATGATCCTTGCCGAAGACGTGGAAGGCCGCAAGAAGGCACTGGCCAAGATACTCCCCATGCAAAAGGGTGACTTCATCGGGATCTTCCGCGAAATGAAGGACCTGCCGGTCACCATCCGGCTCCTCGATCCGCCGCTCCATGAATTCCTGCCCCAGGAGGACAAGGATATTGAAGCACTTTCGAAAACCATGGGCGTGAGTGCGGAGAAGCTGAAGCACAAAGTTGAGTACCTGCACGAATTCAACCCCATGCTCGGTCATCGGGGGTGTCGTCTCGGCGTTACCTTCCCGGAGATTTACGATATGCAGGTCCAGGCCATCATGGAAGCGGCCTGCGAACTGGTGAAGAACGAAGGATTCACCATCGTGCCGGAGATCATGATCCCGCTGGTGGCTGTCGTCGAGGAACTGAGCAGCCTCAGGGCAAATGCCGTGGCCGTCTGCGAAGAGGTGATGTCACGGTACGGCGTCACGGTTCAATACCTCATCGGAACCATGATCGAGTTGCCGCGGGCAGCGCTCGTGGCCAACGAAATAGCCCGCGAGGCGGAATTCTTCTCCTTCGGCACAAACGACCTCACTCAGACTACTTTCGGTCTTTCCC
>JAAZOO010000550.1 GCA_012797715.1 Geobacteraceae bacterium
ATGTTCAATCCTCCCAAGGTGGCGGGAAAGGACGATGTGACCGGAGAAGATCTTATACAGCGCGACGACGACAGGGAAGAGACTGTCAGAAAGCGTCTTGATATCTACCACTCCCAGACCAAACCACTGGTGAAATACTACTCGGACTGGGCCGCCAAGGGAGAGGCGGGAGCTCCCACCTACGTGACAATTCCCGGAACCGGCAAGGTGGAGGAAATCCGCGACGCGATATTTGCCGCTCTGAAATAGGAAGCCCCTGTCAATACTGGGTAAATGCCGTCCCTTCCTCCCGGAGGGACGGCATTTCCGCATGTTTCTTCAGAATTCCCGTCACCTCCTCTGCCGTTCCCTGCCACGCCCTCTGCCACGTCCCTCATGCACAGTCAATCCGATGCAGGCAGTATAAAAGATGGCGATGTTTCCCTTCCCGAGAATCACCCCATTCCCACGGTTTCGCACCGACTTCGCAGGGGACTTCCATTTCGCCCGATGTGCGCTATCCTGATACATGACACCATTCCCATTCTCTTCAGGGCGGTACGTCATGGTCTCTGTTCAAGACGTTCGGGAAGCCGTTCAGGGAAATCCGGGCGAGGTCGTCGTTGTCCGAGGAAGCGTCATCGACGTCCGCTTTCCCGGCCGGATTCCCCTCATTCATACCCGCCTCACAGCGCCCGATTCGTCCGGGGTGCAGGTTGAGGTACTGGCCCACCTGGACCATGAAACGGTGCGGGGCATCGCCCTGACACCCACCCAGGGGTTGGCGCGCGGTTCCGTCCTGATTGACACGGGTGAACCTTTTACCGTCCCGACCGGGAACTGTCTCCTGGGGAGGATGCTGAATGTCTTCGGCGAGACCATTGACGGACGGGGCAATGCAGAGTGCGGAGAAAAGCGTCCGGTGCACCGGCGCCCCCCTCCCTTGAGGGAACTGGAAACCTCGTCCGAGATTCTGGAAACCGGCATCAAGGTCATCGATGTGCTCTCTCCCCTGGAGCGGGGAGGGAAGACTGGCCTGTTCGGCGGAGCAGGGGTAGGCAAGACCGTCCTTATTACCGAGATGATCCACAATATGGTGCGGGTGCACGAGGGGGTGAGCATCTTCTGCGGCATCGGAGAGCGCTGCCGTGAAGCAGAAGAGCTCTATCGCGAGATGGAGAAGAGCGGGGTGCTGGCCAAGACGGTCATGATTCTGAGTCAGATGAACGAACCGCCGGGCGCCCGTTTTCTTGTCGGCCACGCAGCCCTCACCATCGCGTAGTATTTTCGCGACGACCGGAAAAAGGACGTCCTGCTCCTCATCGACAACATCTTCCGTTACATACAGGCCGGTACGGAGGTCTCTGCACTGCTTGGCCAGATTCCTTCGCGGGTGGGATACCAGCCGACCCTGGGAACGGAACTGGCCCAGCTGGAGGAGCGCATCTGCAGCACGTCCAATGGCGCGATTACCTCCATCCAGGCGGTGTACGTGCCGGCTGACGACTTTACCGATCCCTCGGCCGTTCACACCTTTGCCCACCTTTCCGCCCTGATCGTCCTTTCCCGCAGGAGGGCCGCCGAGGGGCTCTATCCGGCAGTGGACCCTCTTGATTCGGGTTCAAAGATGCTTTCTCCGGGGATTGTCGGCGCGCGCCACTACGACATCGCACGGGCGATCCGCAAGAATCTTGCGGAGTACAAGGAACTGAAGGACATCATCGCCATGCTCGGGATGGAAGAGCTGTCCGCCGCCGATCGGGCCGTTGTCCACCGCGCCCGCAGACTGGAGCGTTTTCTGACCCAGCCTTTTTTCACCACCGAGCAGTTCACCGGCCATGGCGGGAGGATGGTGCGCCTTCAGGATTCCTTGGACGGGTGCGAAAGGATTCTAAACGACGAATTTTCGGAGTGGCCCGAAAGCACGCTGTACATGATAGGAAAGGTTGATGAGGCTCGAAAGCCATGAAACTCACCGTGCTGCTCCCTACGGGAGTTCTGGTGGATCAGGAAGTCACCAAGGTCACTGCAGAGGCCGAAAACGGTTCCTTTTGCCTGCTGCCCCGCCATATCGATTTCCTTGCCGCCCTGGTGCCGGGA
>JAAZOO010000551.1 GCA_012797715.1 Geobacteraceae bacterium
ATCCGGCACACCGCCCCGTCCTGACCCCCCTCCCCCGGAACCTGCCGCCGCCGCGACAGAAGTTTATCCCGCCCGCAACACGGACGTAACACCACCATGGGATAGTGCCCCCATCACCCTGTGAGAGGAGGAACCCCATGCCCCCTGCCCCTATCCCGCCCTTCGTAGAGAACGTCCTGCGCCGCCACCCCGCCGTGGCCTCCGCCGCATCCGCGGCGACCGGCCTTTTGCGCCGCATGGCCATCAAGCCCTTCCACCCTTCCGTGCGACGCCGGGAATCTGCCGTCCGGGAAGGGATGCCGGCCCCCCACGCCGTTCGCTGTCACCTGTTCCGGGAAAAGGGGAACGGCTCCACCCCGACCATCGTCATCGCCGGCTTCGTTCCCGACGCAACCGAGGTGGTGGAGTTCCAGCGCGAGCTGTTCAGGAACTACGGCAGCATCTACTACCTCAATTATCCCCGCAACGGTTTCTCCCAGGATATGTTCTCCGCCCAGTTGGGCGACCTTGTGGAAGACCTGAACCGCCGGGGCGAATCTCCCGTGCTGTTCTGCATCAGCTTCGGTGCCGGGCTGGTCGCCCGTCTCTTCCGGGAACAGGCGACCCTGGAAGGGTTGCGGCTGCGGGGGATGGTAATGGTGAGCCCGGTGCTGTGCACGGAGGATCTGGTCCGGCCGGACAGGGAACGGACCGGAGGGGTGCGTATCCTGGAAAGCAACCTGCGGCGCATCCTCAAGGCGGACCCCGAGAACGGCGGCGACGTGACACGCCAGATGGAACGGGCGCGGCGCTGCTTCCAGAGCCTGTTCGAGGCTGGGGCGGAGAACCGAGTCCTGTCCCGGCGCCACCTGGCCATCCGCGGCAAGATCATGGAGGTCATCGAGAAGACCTCCTGCCGGGGCGGCTACGAGCGGGTGCTGGCCCTGAAGGATTTTGCCGTGCCCGACGGTTCCCGCCCCCTGTTCGAAGGGCCGCACCTGACCCTGCTCGCGGAAGCGGAGGATGCCATGCTCGTCCCCGGCTCCCCCGCCCTCGCCGCGCTCAGGGAAACGAAATCCCTGCGCCGCATCTTTCCGGGAGGCACGGTGCGTACCGTGTCATCCCCGGACAGCGGCGACACCGTGGCCCATGCCTCCCTCATTTTCCACCACCACTGCTACAACCCCCTGCTGAAAAGCTGGTATGACGGAGTGTGCGGCACAGGGCTCGTGCAGGCGGTGTAAAGGGATCCGGGGAAGAGAACCGGTCCGGGAGGAGGCGCCGGAGAATGACGCCCCCCGCCCAATCCAGGATGCAGAAAGTTCAACAGGAAACGGTTTTTCCGCTTCACGATACTTTTTCAGAGAAACCACAGCACTGTAACATCGGCACGGTAGGCTGAAGGTATACAAGCACCCCCCGATAGGGACCCCGGCCGGACACAATGCGCCGGGCGCTCTTTCCCGAAGAAAGGAATATACGATGAAAGTCATACCGATGGGCGATTACTATGTCTGGTATTGCGAATGGTGCGATTCCAGGAACCTGACCCTCTGGACTCGCGTGGAGTCCGGCGACGTGTACTGCGGAGCATGCCACCTCCGCTTCTCCCTGCCGGGCGATGCCCATGAGGAGGAGTCCCGGGCCATATCGAGCATCCTGTAGCTGCGGGCCGCTATCGTCACCAACAGGACCGGACAGACGGTGCACGGCCGGGACGTGAAACGGATGCCGTGGAGTGGGAATCACGTCTCTCCACAGAGGTATTCTCACCTGCCGGCAGAGACAGAGGGGAACATCCTATCCCATGAAAACATTCAGAGCTGATTTGCACGTTCATTCAAGCCACTCCAACAAGCCAACCTATTGGGCGCTCCGCAAATTCAACTGCCCGGAGAGCTACTCCTCACCGGAATTCATCTACCATGCGGCGCGCAGGCAGGGAATGGACTACGTCACCATTACCGATCACAACACCATCAACGGTGCCCTGGAGATCGCCCACCTCCCCGGGGCGTTCGTGAGCGCCGAGGTGACGACCTACTTCCCCGAAGACGGGTGCAAGGTGCACGTGGTCGTGCTTGACATTTCGGAAGAAAACTTCCGGGAAATCAACATCCTCCGCAAAAACATCTACGAGCTGGCGGCATACCTGGTCAAAAGCGGCATTGCCCATTTCATCGCCCACCCCCTGTACGCGCAGAACGAGCGGCTGGGCGCGGACCATTTCGAGAAGATACTCCTTCTCTTTCAGGCAGTTGAGACCCGGAACGGCGCACGTGCCGGAAGATACGGCTCCTTTCTCGAAGCGGTGCTGCGCGGCCTCACCCCCGAAACCATGGCGCTGCTGGCAGACAAGCACGGTATCGAACCCTTCGCCGCCACCCCCTGGCTCAAGGCCAGAGTGGGGGGGTCCGACGATCACAGCGGTCTCTTTATTGCGAGCGCCCACACATCGGTTCCGGGCGCGCGCTCCGTCAAGGAATTCATCGCCGCTCTCGCCGACCGCCGCTGCGAGCCGGCGGGAGAGGACGGGGACCCTCTCACCCTGGCCCACAGCCTCTATGCCATCACCCACAGCTACTACCGGAAGAAATTCGGTTCCGGACGGTCCGATTCCATGCCCTTTATCAAGGCGCTCATGGAGCGGTATTTCGATTCTTCTGGAGGGCGCTCCTCGTTCCTGGAGAAGGTGAAGCTCTTTATCCGCAAGAACCTTCCCGACGGGAGCGGCGGATACGGGAACGCAGGCATCGAGGAGATACTGGACAAGGAGGCGAAACGGCTCCTGAAGGACGGGGCGTTCCTGCGGAGTATCGGCTCCGAGGCGAGGAACCGCAAGATATTCAGTGTTACCAGCTACCTTGCGAACCGCCTCATCTACCACTACACCGAGCGTCTCACCCGGGTTCCCTTCTCGTCCGGATTTTTCAATCTCATCAACTCCCTGGGAAGCATCGGCCTTGTCCACCTGCTCATATCGCCCTACTACGTGGCCTTTCACCACCAGCACAGGGGCAAGGACCTCATGGCCGAGATTTCCCGGAGATTCGGCGTCCCCGGAGAACGGGGCCCGAAAGAAAAGATAGCGCTCTTCACCGACACCCTGAACGAGATCAACGGCGTCGCCATTACCATCCGCAGGCTCATCCATATCGCCCGGGAACGGGGCGTGGAACTTACGGTCATCACCTCTTCCCCGGAACCGACCGGGTACCGGGACGGAGTCATGAACTTCCGCTCCATCGGCGACTTCATGCTCCCCGAATACCCGGATCTGAAGCTCCACTTCCCGCCTGTGCTGGACGTCATCGACTACTTCGAGCGGGAGGGATTCACCCGCATCCACGTCAGCACACCCGGCACCGTCGGGCTCCTGGCCCTCTGCATCGCCAAGCTCATGGACTTCCCGGTCGCCGGCACGTACCACACCGATATTCCCCAATACGTGCGCAGTCTCACCTCGGACGAAATGCTGGAGCGTGTGGCGTGGCAGTTCATGATCTGGTTCTACGGCACCATGGACGAGGTCATGGTCCCATCGGCAAGCACCCGCAGGCAGCTGGTGGAGCGCGGCCTGCCCGAAGAAAAGACCCGCCCCCTCCCCCGCTGGGTGGACGTGGAGAGCTATTCCCCCCACCGGCGCGACCCGGATTTCTGGAAATCCTTCGCAGCCGGAGGCGGCATGAAGTTTCTCTACGTGGGCCGTGTCTCCCGTGAAAAGAACCTGGAGTTGCTTGCGGACGCGTTCAAGGAGGTTGCCCGGGAGAAGACCCCATGCCAGCTCGTCATCGTCGGGGACGGACCCTACGCGGAGGAGCTCCGCGCAAAACTCCGGGGCTACCCGGCCATTTTCACCGGATTCCTGACCGGCGACACCCTTGCCGCAGCGTACGCCTCCTCGGATGTTTTTGTGTTTCCCAGCGCCACCGACACCTTCGGCAACGTGGTGCTCGAGGCCCAGGCATCGGGCCTTCCGGTCATCGTGTGCGACAGCGGCGGCCCCCGGGAACTGATGCGCGACGGCGTGACCGGCATCGTTACCAGGGCCGGCAACCTGGAGGATCTCGTGGAGGCGATGCGCTCCCTGCTCCTGGACGAATCGAAAACGGCCGAAATGGGAGCCAACGCCCGCACCTTCGCGGAACGGGGCGCCATAGACATGACGGATGCCTGCGGCACCATCCTGCGGCCCCTGGCCGCCAACTGCTGAGGCCCAAGGGTGCCGAAGACCCGGGGAGCATCCCTCCTCCGCCATGCGCTCACCTTCGCCCGCGGCAGGATTCCCGCCCAGCTGATTGTTCAGCTGACCGACGCCTGCAACGCCTCCTGCCCCCAGTGCGGGATGCGGCGGAACGCCCCGTGCCGCCGTTCCCTCCTCTCCCTGGATGACGGCAGGCGCATCATCGACCATGCCGCGGCATCGGGCGTATCCGCCCTTTCCTTTACCGGAGGGGAGCCTCTTCTCTATCCCGGCGAGCTGTTCACCCTCATCCGCTACGCCTCCGATGCGGGCATCCGCTTCACGCGCACCGGAACAAACGGCTTTCTGTTCATGAACCCGGACGGCCCGGAATTCACGTCACGGGTGTCGCGCCTTGCCGAATCCATTGCAGCGAGCGGTCTCTACACCTTCTGGATCAGCATCGACTCTCCCGATCCCGAAGTCCACGAATCCATGCGGGGACTTCCCGGAGTGATACGGGGGATCGAACGGGCGATTCCCATCTTCCACGGGCATGGGGTATACCCCTCGGCAAACCTGGGCATCACGAGGGCACTTCTCCCCCCGTCCCCGGGGGGGAGCGTTCCTGCAGGGTACGAGGAGTTCCGCGACGGCTTCCGCAGCTTTTACCGTCGCGTAATCGACCTGGGCTTCACCATCGCCAACGCATGCTACCCCATGAACGTGGAAGCGGAAGCGTCCCCCTCCCTG
>JAAZOO010000552.1 GCA_012797715.1 Geobacteraceae bacterium
AGGGCCCGGAACAAAAGGTCAGGATGGCCCACCTGGCAATCGTCGGCAGCCACGCCGTCAACGGTGTTTCCCGCCTGCACACCGAGATTCTGAAGCGGGACGTTTTCAGGGACTTCCACGAAATCTTTCCCGAAAGGTTCACCAACAAGACCAACGGCATCACCCAGCGCAGGTGGCTGAAGAAGGCGAATCCGGCATTGAGCTCCCTCATCACCGAAGCCATCGGCGACGCATGGGTGACGGATCTGGAGCAGATACGGAAGCTTCGCCCCCTGGCGGAGGACCGGGAATTTCGTGAGCGATGGCGGGAAGTGAAACGGAAAAACAAGGAAAGGCTCGCCGCATACATCCTGGACCGGCACGACATCCACGTATCCGTGGACTCCCTTTTCGATTGCCAGGTCAAGAGATTCCATGAGTACAAGCGGCAGATGCTCAACGTCCTTCATATCATCACCCTGTATAACCGCATCAAGGCGGACCCCGGACTGGACATTACTCCACGGACCTTCATCTTCAGCGGCAAGGCGGCCCCCTCCTACTTCATTGCAAAACTGATCATCACCCTGATTCACGCCGTTGCGGAAAAAGTCAATACGGACCGGATGATCTGGGAACGCCTCACGGTGTTGTTCCTTGCCAACTACGGAGTTACCCTGGCGGAAAAAATATTTCCCGCCGCCGACCTGTCGGAGCAGATATCCACCGCGGGAACCGAAGCATCCGGAACCGGCAACATGAAGTTCGCCCTGAACGGCGCATTGACCATCGGCACCCTGGACGGAGCCAACATCGAGATACGGGAGGAAGTGGGAGAGGAAAACTTCTTCCTGTTCGGGCTCCGCGCCGACCAGGTGGCCGAAATGAAAGCGAAGGGTTACAATCCCCGAGAATACTACCATCGCCTCCCCGAACTGAAACAGGCCATCGACATGATAGCGGACGGGGTCTTCACCCCGGACACCCCGGACCTGTTCCGCCCCCTGATCGATTCTCTGTTGAACCAGGGAGACCCCTACCTGGTACTGGCGGACTACGAAGATTATGTCAGAGCCCAGGAGGAAGCAAGCAACCTGTACCGGGATCAGGAGGAGTGGACACGAAGGTCCATCCTCAACACCGCGGGCATGGGGAGGTTCTCCAGCGACCGTGCAGTTGCCGAATACGCGAAGGAAATATGGGAATCCCCTCCCGTAAGGACGACGAAACGACGTCCTTCTCCAGAAGGCGCGCACATACCGCCCTCCTGCCGCACCGAATAGCACTTGACGACGAACGGAATCATCATGCGAAAGAATGAAACGGACACCGCACCCCTCGCAGAACGGATGCGTCCACGGACGCTGGACGAATTCAGGGGACAGGAACACCTTCTCGGTCCCGGCAAGCTCCTGCGCCGCCTCATCGAATCGGATCAGGTCACATCCCTGATCCTGTGGGGTCCCCCGGGTTCGGGAAAGACCACCCTCGCCCGCATTGTCGCCAATGCCACGAGCGCCCACTTCATCTTCTTTTCCGCCATCCTTTCGGGTGTCAAGGACCTGCGCCAGATCGTCAGGGAGGCAGAAGAGGAGCAGAAGGCAGGCGGAAGGAAGACCATTCTGTTTGTGGACGAGATACACCGTTTCAACAAGGCCCAGCAGGACGCCTTCCTCCCGTACGTGGAAAAGGGACTCCTCACCATCATAGGAGCGACCACGGAAAATCCTTCCTTTGAGGTAATCGCCCCTCTCCTCTCCCGTTGCAAGGTGCTCGTCCTTAACCCCCTTTCACAGGAAGAAATTGAAGGAATTCTCCGGAATTCCCTTGGTGACCGGGAGCGGGGTCTGGGAGAGTTGGGCCTTCTCGCCGACGAGGGCGCGCTCTCCTATATCGCAGAGCAGGCGGAAGGAGACGCCCGCATTGCACTGAACACCCTGGAAACCGCGGCACGTCTCACCTACGGCGGGGTACTCGACCTGGAAACTGCCCGGGAAGCGGTGCAGAAGAAACCCCTCCTCTATGACAAGGGGGGGGAAGAACACTACAATGTCATCTCCGCCTTTATCAAATCCATGAGGGGAAGCGACCCGGACGGAGCCCTCTACTGGATGGCGCGCATGATTGAGGCGGGCGAGGACCCGTTGTTCATCCTGCGCCGCATGGTAATCCTGGCGTCGGAGGACATCGGAAATGCCGATCCGCGGGCGCTCCAGGTGGCCGTCGCTGCTCTCCAGGGATTCCAGTTCGTGGGGATGCCGGAGGGAAGAATCATCATGGCGCAGGCCGCCACCTACCTGGCCACCGCCCCCAAATCCAACGCCTCCTACCTGGGAATCGACGAGGCCCTGGCCGAAGTGCGGAAAAGCGGCGCGCAGCCGGTTCCGCTGCACATCCGGAACGCGCCCACCCGCCTGATGAAGGACCTGGGATACCACCGGGGATACCGGTACGACCACGACTACGAAGGGGGGTACGCGGCCCAGGAATACCTGCCGGAACGTCTTCAGGGGAAGAAGTTCTACCGGCCGGAAGGCCGCGGGTACGAGAAGTACATCAGGGAAAGGATGGAGTATCTGCAGGAGAAAAAGAAGAAAGGGTAGCCTGCCCTGCGCTCCCCTCTTCTACCGGGCGTACATGACGTGAAACTGGTGTAATCCCGGGATGTTCTTTGTCAAATGGTGGAATGGGTATTTATATATTTCCTTTCCATATCGAAAATTCCTCGCTTCTGAATTGGAAACCAGCAGGCTCACATCCGGAATTACAGGACGGGCATTAGACGGGAAAGCCTTGCATTGCAGTGTTTTCATATCAACCTAATATGCATAGAGTACCGAT
>JAAZOO010000553.1 GCA_012797715.1 Geobacteraceae bacterium
AGTTTCAACGCGGGGAGTCAGCCGCTTTCACTATCGGGCAGGGCCGTTGCGGGGCCGTGGGTATCACCCACGGCTTTTTTTTATGAAGAAAAATCTTGACCCGTCTATTGGTTCACGGTTTAGCCTCGTTTCCGTCATGGCCGTGACGCACATATCCACAGGAAAGGCGAAAGGAGCACGGAAATGGAAAACAAGGTTACGGTGGACGAGTGGATTGCGCGCTTCCGCGCAATCGGTCTGGATGACGCCGCCATGAGGCGGTGGCATACGCTTTTTGAGAGGGAAAACGCGTGCCGGTCTGACCATCGAAGATATCCGGGCAGTCCTGGCGGTTGAAGGGGATGGGACCGTTTCGGTTCTCAGGAAAAGGCTGGCTCTCGTTGGAGAGGAGATCCAGGCCCTCCGGCTCAAGCAGCGCGTGCTGGCGGGAATGCTTTCGGCCCACGCAGCCGGGGGCGTTCCCGCCATGATGGACAAGGACATGTGGGTGGAAATGCTGCGCGCCGCCGGAATGGACGATAATGCAATGTGCCGTTGGCATTCCGAATTCGAGCGAAGAGCGCCGGATGCACACCATGCCTTTCTTCTTTCCCTGGGAATCGATGAGAAAGAGGCGCTCCTCATTCGAGAATGGTCGAAAGCAAATTCTCCGGCGTCAGGTACATGAAGACGCATCACATGAGACGGCAAAAATATATGCTTGACACCCCTGCCTCTCTTCACGTAGTCTGCTCACCATTTCACTTAACACTGTTAAGTTGCCGCCTATGAACGAATCCAGACACAGGGACAAAGAGGCGTTTCGCCGGGAGATCCTGGATGCGGCTCGGGAGCTCTTTGCCGGGGACGGATACGGGAACTTCTCCATGCGCAAGCTGGCCCGGCGCATCCGGTACTCGCCCACGACCATCTACCTCTATTTTCGCGACAAGGACGAACTGCTGTTCTGTCTCTGCGAGGAGCTGTTCAGGGAGATGGATGCCGCTCTCCGGAGACTTTCCGACGAAGGAGCGGGACCGCTGGAGATTCTGCGCAACGCCCTCCTGATGTACGTGGAGTACGGTCTCGCGAACCCGGAGCACTACCGCGTCGCATTTTTCACGAGCCCCGTGGTGTACGGCTCTCCCCAGGAGTATCTGGAACGGGATACCATGAGCCGTCGCTCCTACTTCCGGTTTCGCGACCTGGTGGCTGAATGCTGCGCGTCCGGCCAGTTGCGGCCAAGGGATCCGGATCTGCTCGCCCAGGCTCTCTGGGCGGGGATGCACGGGGTGATCTCCGCGGCGATTTATGGGCAGGACTTCCCCCTTGTCGATCCCGAGCTGCTTGCTCATACAATGGTGGAGGGATTGCTGAACGGTTTCCGGAAATAGATGGCGACACCCCGTATGTGGAATGTATAGGGGATGGACTGAGAGAAACAATGGTGAAGAAATATCTGCTTGCAACTAGGCTGCCTTTCATCCCGCTTGCATGCGCATTCTTGGCAGGATGCGCGGTGGGCCCGGATTTCCGTTCGCCTGAAGCGCCGGACGTCGGGAAATACTCCCCCCAACCGCTTCCGTCGCAGACGGCCTCCGCTCCCGGAACCGGCGGCGCGGCCCAGCGCTTTGTCTCCGACCGGGATATCCCCGGCCAGTGGTGGACCCTGTTCCGTTCGGAAGCCCTGGACACTCTCATCCGGAAGGCCCTGGCCGACAGCCCGACCCTTGCGGCTGCGGAGGCGCGTCTGCGGGAGGCGGAGGAGAATCTGCGCGCGCGGGGCGGGACGGTGTACTTCCCCAGTGTGGATGCAGGGTTTTCGGCCAACCGGCAGAGAACGACCGGCGCCTCCTACGGCCAGCCTGCCGCCGGCGCGAATACCTTCACCCTCCATAATGCCTCGGTGAGTGTCTCCTATACCCTGGACATCTTCGGCGGCAACCGCCGCGAGCTGGAGGCGCTGCGCGCTGAAGCGGAGTATCAGCGCTTCCAGCTCGAAGCAGCCCATCTGGCCTTGACCTCGAATATCGTCACCTCCGCGGTGATGGAGGCGTCCCTGCGTGCACAGGTACAGGCCACGCGGGACATTGCGGAGATGCTGCGGAAGCAGCTGGATCTGGTCGAGACCAAGTTCCGGCTTGGGGGCGCATCGCTTCCTGATGTCCTTGCCCAGCGGTCCCTCCTTGCCGAGACCCTGGCCACGCTTCCTTCCCTGGAAAAGGACCTCGCCAAAATCCGCCACCAGCTCTCCGTGTATGCGGGACGTTTCCCCGGTGAGGGGGGGGTGCCGGAGTTTCGCCTGGAGTCCCTGGACCTTCCGGTGGATGTGCCGGTGAGCGTACCGTCTGCCCTGGTGCGCCAAAGGCCGGATATCCGGGCGGCCGAGGAGCTGGTGCACGCTGCCTGCGCCCAGATAGGGGTGGCAACGGCCAATCTCTATCCCCGGATTACCCTGAGCGGAAGCCTCGGGTCGAACGCGGTCAGGATGGAAGACCTTTTTTCTTCCGGCTCCGGTGTGTGGAGTCTCGGGGCGGGGCTGCTTCAGCCGCTTTTCCGGGGCGGCGAGCTGTCGGCGAAGCGGAGGGCAGCTGTCGCCGCCCATGATCAGGCCGTGGCCCGGTACCGGGAGACCGTTCTCAATGCGTTCCGGGATGTTGCGGATACCTTGCGCGCTCTGGAGCTGGATGCGGAGACGCTCCGCGCCCAGGCGGACGCGGAAGCCTCCGCGCGGGAGACCCTTTCAACCGTTGAAGCCCAGTTCCGCATCGGCTCGGTCAGCTACCTGTCGCTGCTGGTTGCCCAGCGCCAGTATCAGGTGGCGCGCATCAACCTGATACGGGCGCAGGCGTCCCGTTTTGCCGATACGGCCGCGCTGTTCCAGGCCATGGGCGGAGGCTGGTGGAACCGGAACCCGTCAGGGGAGCAGGGAAAATTGTGACGGACAGTGCGGTGGTGCGTATCCGTTCGGCATCGTTTACGCCCGGCAATACCCTGTTTTCCCTCCCTTGACGGGAGGGGCCCCGGGGGTGGCCGCAGGCTGATCCGGACACGGCGAATTCCCCCGCCACCCGACCCCGTTCACCACGGAGGGGGGTGACCGTGGCCCGCGCCTTCAGCATGTGCCGAACAGTTTCGTCTGGATATCTTCACAGAATCTCAGGAGCGATCAGGATATGAAGAAACGAATCATTCTCGCCGTCGCAGCACTCCTCGTCATTGCTGCTCTGCTTGCCGGGATCAAGGCGCTCCAGATCAGGGCCATGATCAGCCAGGCACAACAGGCGCCGCCGCCGCAGGCGGTAACCGCAGACCACGTGCGGGCCGAGACATGGGAATCTACGCTGACCGCCGTCGGTTCGCTGGTCGCGGTCCAGGGCGTTACGGTTTCCGCGGAGCTGGCGGGCAAGGTTGCCGCGATTTTCTTCGAAGCCGGCAGGGACGTGAAGAAAGGCGATGTGCTGATTCGCCAGGACACGACCTCGGAAGAGGCCCAGCTGCCGGGATTGACGGCACAGGCGAAACTGGCCCGCACCGAGTTGGACCGAGCAGCCGGAATGCTCAAGGGCCGGATCGTTTCCCAGGCAGACTATGACAAGGCGGTGGCCGCTTACGAGCAGGCGGTTTCCCAGGCCGACAGCGTCCGCACGACCATAGCGAAGAAGACGATTCGGGCCCCGTTTTCCGGACGTCTGGGCATCCGTCAGGTCAACCTGGGCCAGATGCTGCGCGAAGGGGATGGGGTTGTCACCCTGCAATCCCTCACCCCCATCTTCGTGAACTTCACCCTGCCGCAGCAGCAAATCGGGCAGTTGCGCACCGGTCTGGCCGTGCGGGTGACGTGCGATGCCCTGCCGGGGCTTTCCGTTGCAGGGCGCATCACCGCGGTCAGTCCCCTGGTGGACCCGGAAACGCGTAACGTGCAGGTGCAGGCGACGCTCGACAATCGGTCGGAAAAGCTTCGCCCCGGCATGTTCGTGAACGTGACCGTCGGTCTGCCGGTACGCCTGTCCGTGCTCTCCATTCCGGCCACGGCCGTGCTCTACGCTCCGTACGGGGATTCCGTGTTCATCGTGGAGGATGACCGGAAGGTCAAGGGCGGCAAGATTCTTCGTCAGCAGTTCGTGCGCCTGGGAGAGAAGCGGGGCGATTTCGTGGCGGTGACAAGCGGACTCACGGGTGGTGAGACCCTTGTCACGACCGGCGTTTTCAAGCTGCGTAACGGCCAGCAGGTGACGGTGGACAACAAGCTGGCGCCTGTGTTCAAGCATTCGCCTTTTCCGGAGAACAACTGAACCATGAAAATCACCGATCTCTTTCTGCGCCGTCCCGTTCTCGCCGTGGTGGTGAACCTTATCATCATCATCGCAGGATTGCAGGCAATCCGTTCCATCAATGTGCGTCAGTTTCCCCAGAGCGAGAACGCTGCGGTGACCGTAACTACGGTATACGTGGGGGCAAGTGCGGATCTGGTGCGCGGTTTCATCACCACCCCCCTGGAGAGGGCCATAGCCGCCGCGGACGGCATCGAGTACATGGAGTCCAAAAGCACGCTCGGCCTCTCCACCATCACGGTGCGCTTGAAGCTCAATTACGATTCCACCAAGGCCCTGGCCGAGATCAGTTCCAAGGTGGACCAGGTGCGCGCCGATCTCCCGCCCGAGGCCGAGGTGCCGATTCTCAACATCGAGTCGGCGGACAGCCAGTGGGCATCGGCCTACCTGAGCTTCAGCTCCGATGTGCTCAAGCAGAACGAGATCACCGATTACCTGGTGCGCGTGGTCCAACCACGGCTGTCGGCCGTCCAGGGCGTGCAGAGGGCCGATATCCTGGGCGCCCGCACGTTCGCCATGCGCGTGTGGCTGAAGCCGGATCGG
>JAAZOO010000554.1 GCA_012797715.1 Geobacteraceae bacterium
ATCTCCAGGAAGTCGCACACCGCTGCCGCATAGTCTCGGTGGCTCAAGGGAACAAACTCACCGCGATGGTACATGTCGGCAAGCACGGTTCCCTGCACGGCGTGGAGCTGGTGGAGCTTCAGAGAGTCGACGGGAAGGGAGGAGATTCCTTCGGCGGTCTTCAGGAAATCGTCACGGGTCTGGCCGGGAAATCCGTAGATGAGGTGGGTGCATATCTCGAACCCGCGGCCGGCAGCGCGGTCAATGGCGTCCCGGTACTCGGCAACCCGGTGCCCCCGGTTGATGCGCTCGAGGATTCGATCATCCATGAACTGGAGGCCCAGTTCAAGACAGACATACCGTTCCCGGGCGATCTCCTCCAGAAGGGACAGCGCCCCTTCACTCAAACAGTCCGGGCGGGTTCCCACGGAAATTCCGATCACGTCCGGATGGTCGAGCGAGCGAAAGTAGAGGGTACGGAGCTTTGCAAGGGGACCATAGGTGTTGGAGTACTTCTGGAAATAGATGATGAACTTCTCGCTGCCGAGACGGCTGCGGTGGTACGCCATCCCCGCAGCCGCCTGCTCCTCGATGGGTATGGTATCGAGGGTGGAGCCGGGCGAGAAGGAGCGGTTGTCGCAGTAGATGCAGCCTCCGGTCCCCCTCGTCCCGTCACGGTTCGGGCAGGTGAACCCGCCGTCCACGTTGACCTTGCTGACCCGGAAGCCGAAACGGCGGCGCAGGTACGAACCGTAGGAGTTGAAGCGGAGTTCGGGATGAATGAGGTGTGTGTCCATGGGAAAAACAGGCGCAAGGCTCAGGGCGCAGGGCTCAAGAGAAAAACCACGCAAGACCCTTCTATCGTTTTATCGCTCATATCCAAAGATTTTCTTACCCGTTGCCCTTCGCCTTTGGCCCTTCGCCTTTCGCGAGCAGCTCCAGCATCTCCCGCGCCGCTCCTTCCGGGTCGCCGGCCGCCAGGATTGCGGAGATGAGGGCAATGCCGCTGGCTCCGCGGTCGAGCACGGCTCGAACATTCTCCGGCTTGATGCCTCCCAGGGCGAAGACCGGTATGTCGAGGCGGCGGCACGCCTCGGCCAGACATTCCGGTCCCACCGGTTCGCCGTAACCGGCCTTGGAAGGGGTATAGTACACGGGGCTGAAGGTAATGAAGTCCGCGCCGCCCTCCCGGGCCGCCAGCGCCCCCGGCAGAGCATGGCAGGAGACGCCGATGAGCATCCCCTCCCCGGCAATCTCCCTGACCCGCTCAACCGGCATGCTGCTCTCTCCCAGGTGGACACCGTCGGCTCCGACGGCCAGTGCCGTATCGAGGCGGTCGTTGATCAGGAGCTTTGCACCGTACCGGGAGGTGAGAAACCTCACTCGACATGCCAGCTCGTACAGCTCTCGCCCGGAGAGGTCCTTCTCCCGGAGCTGCACGGCCCGCACCCCGCCCCGGAGCGCACTCTCCACGGCACGGCACAGGTCTCCCCCCGCCACCTGCTTCCGGTCGGTGATCAGGTAAAGGGTGAAATCCACCACCGGACTCTTGTTCAATTCGCCTTTCACCGTGCCCCTTGTGCCCGCCTCTACCCCACCATCCCCTCAATAGGGCTGGACGCGGTGGCATAGAGTTTCTTGGGAATCCGGCCCGCCTTGTAGGCGAGACGCCCGGCAATGACCGCCAGCTTCATGGCCTCGGCCATGGCGATGGGATCCCCGGCACCGGCAATGCCGGTGTTCATCAGCACGCCGTCGCACCCCAGCTCCATGGCGATGGCCGCGTCGGAAGCGGTGCCCACCCCGGCGTCCACGATGACCGGGACCTTCACGCTCTCCATGATGATCCGGATATTGTAGGGATTCCTGATGCCCAGTCCGCTGCCGATGGGAGCGCCCAGCGGCATCACCGCCGCACACCCCAGGTCTTCCAGCTTCCTGCAGACAATGGGATCGTCGCTGGTGTAGGGAAGCACGGTAAAACCTTCCTTGATCAGAACCTTAGCCGCCTTGAGGAGTTCCTCATTGTCGGGGAACAGGGTCTTCTCGTCCCCCAGCACCTCCAGCTTGACGAAATCCGAAAGACCGGCCTCACGGGCCAAGCGGCAGGTGCGGATAGCGTCGTCGGCGGTATAGCACCCCGCGGTGTTGGGGAGCAGGGTATATTTTTGCGGGTCGATGTAATCCAGCAGCGATTCCTTGCTCCGGTCTGAAATGTTCACCCGGCGTACGGCCACCGTCACGATCTCCGCCCCCGACACCTCGATTGCCCGCGCCATCTGCTGGAAATCCGCGTACTTGCCAGTTCCCACCATGAGACGGGAAGAAAACTCCCTCCCCGCGATCACCAGCCTGTCCTTCATCTCTGACATGTGTCAGCTCCTTTCCCGTTATCCGCCGCCCACGAACTGGACGATCTCCAGTCGATCCCCGTCCCTCAGGGTCGTTGCCCCGTAGTCCGCTTTCGGCAGAATCTCCAGATTCAGCTCAACGGCCACCCGCCTCGGATCAATGCCCAGACTTTCCAAAAGTCCGAGGACGGTGCATGTCTCGATTACCTTCCGCTCGCCGTTTACCAGTATTTCCACTTTTCTCTCCACGATTCCGGGTTGGGGGAATCCCTCGGCACGACCCGGAAAACGACAAAAGCCGCGAAAGCGGCCGTGAGCGCGGGGCACTCCCCGCAGCGCTCGCTTCCCTCCGCCGGAATTACCCGGATCAGGTTCAAAGGGTTGCCCGCCGCCCGGCGACGGACTCTCAGCCGAAACTCCCCCAGCGAATGATTTCAATTGTTCCCTGCGTGCCGATGGAACACCAGCCCGGATATTCCCCTGCGTGTCCCTTCCTGAACGTCTAAGCTACCAACGCCGCGCCCTGCTGTCAATGGATTTCCGGCGACAGGGATTGCCGACGCTATTCCCGCACGGCTCCGCGAAGGGCAGCCAGTGCCTGTGCATCAACCTTCAATTCCACCGGCTTGCCCCCCTCCCCGTAACCGATGGTGATCAGGCCGCCGACCAACTCGCTCTCCATCTCGGCAAAGAGCACCTCCCGGGGATCGAAGAGGAGATTGCCCGAGCGGAGGAATCCCCGTTGCTCCAGCCGCGCTGCCAGTTCCTCCTGCTCCGCCTTTTTCACCTTCCTGAACATCTGTTTCCGCACCTGTGCCCCAGAGAACCAGATGTCCATGAGCCTGGTCTCGTCCGTTACGAGGGGATTCTCGGCGGGAGTGGTGAGCTGGGCGGCGATCACTCTCTCCGCATTGACGTAGCGCATGCCACACCTCCTTTTTTTCCTTTTCACACCGGGAATACAGGGGGAGAGGAACACCCCCCACCCGGCGCGGCATTCACTGATCTTTCCCCTTTGGCCACGGATCCTGCGAAGCGGCGCAATCGCCCAGTATTAGGATGCTCCTGACCTTGTCCAGAAGGGTTCCCGAGGCGAGACGCAACTCGCTCCCCGGGGTGAGGGTGCTGACAACGGATCTGCCGATCACGTGTTTCGAAACGCTTCCCTCGCCGTCGCTGACGGAGACACCCCACGATGCATGAAACACCAGAGGCGTGCCGTTGATGGTTCCCACATACAGCATGATATGCCCGTTCAGGTAGACAAGGGTAAGGAAGGGAACTCCCTTTTCCCTGAGAATCCGCTCTTTCTCGGCAGAAGAGAGTCCGTTCAGGGAAATGGCGTTGCCGGAGTGAATCTGGTTGTAGGACCCCCGCGGCAGCCATATGCCGAACGGCAGGAAGAAGTCCCTGAGCATGGAAGAGCAGTCCCTGTTGCCGTAGAGGCCTCCCCAGCCGTACGGTTTCCCCAGGAGCTGGTTCCCCACCAGGGCCACGCCGTCCCGGTTCAGCTCCAGCGGAAATTTTCGGGCAGAATCCTTCGCAATACGGGCGGTGACCACCCGGACCCCATGGTTGTCCCACGGTATCGCCGCGGAAACGAGGAAGGAGTCCCCTTCTTCCCCGATACGGGGGAAAAGCGCGCCCACATTCACCTGTGCCATCCCCGTCCCGGCAGTGTCCCTGAGGAGCGAGCCGTCCCGCACGACGACCACCAGCTCCCTGCTCATCCATTCGCCGGCCTGGGCGTCATCCAGGTAGCCCACATCCCTCGACGGAACCCAACCGCTAGCGTCGGGGCCTTTCACGAAGAGCCAGAGGCCGTCCGCCGAAACATGCAGCGCCCGCAGGGGTTCATTCATGGCAACTGCAGCGTTCTGAAGCCTGTCGAACGGAAAGTCGTCGGCCTTCTTCAGCAACGGTGCCGTTGCGGGGAGGACCCTCAGGGATGAAGGGGAGAGGGCGATAGCCGGCCTGTCCATGGACGGAAAGCGATCCAGATCGCAGTTGGCCAGCACTTCCGCGAGGCGTTCCGGGGAAACCTTCCGCCTGTTCTCCCCGTACCACGTCCACCGGGCATGCTCCCGCATCGCCCGGGCGGCATCCGCCATATGGGAAAGGGGAACACTTTCTCTCCAGGGAGAGTACTGGTTCCGCAGGAAATCGGCGAGAAGGGAACCACGGCATGCGGGAAAAAGAGCCGGCTCGGGACAGGAAGAGGCGTAGGTCCGCATGTCCTGGGGAAGGACGCGGACGTCCCTGATTTCGTAGTCCTCGGGAATCCCGCTTCCCGACTCCCTGGACCAGGCCGGCGCACAGAAACAGAGGATAAGGACCGCCAGTGCCTGCACTCTCTTTCGGAACGTACTTCTGCTCATCGATTGCCTTTCCGCCGATGCGTGACCCGCCCCGAGGCGATCCGTGCCCGTTGCCGGCACGGATCGCCTCGGGGCGGGTCAGCGAATGCCCATTGTATCCATGATTTACTTGACAAGATAATGGGCAAAGATATAGTGTGCCGTCATTAATGTGCTCCGCCTGTGGAAAGAACCACTCCTGCC
>JAAZOO010000555.1 GCA_012797715.1 Geobacteraceae bacterium
AAAGACTGAAAACTTTCTGCTGTCCTTCCCGATTCAGCACCCGTTTCTTCGGCCGCTTCCACAAGCATTTCTGCCGGTATCTCCTCATCTAACAGCTCTGGCGGCGCTTCAGAGGAAATTCCCGGGAATGGCGGCTCACCAACTGATTCCACCGGAGCGGCAGCCGCTTCAAGCGATTCGACACTCATCGCTCCTGACGGCTCCACAGCACGGGGAGGCAATCCTCCTTCCGGCCCGACCGTTCCGGCGCAGGATTCCTGAACCGTCTCAGGAATCACCGGCTCACGTTCAGGAAAGGAAGCTGGCGTTTCTTCTTCTGAACCAAGCGGCATCTCCCGCAGCTTTTGCAGAACCATCTTCACCATCTCGGAAAGGGTGGGAAGAACACCTTCCCCGGAACGGGCCGATGCGGGAACAATGGGAAATTCCGCCGTGTCCAGCAGACTCCGCACCTGATCCAGGGAGGACGCATCACCGGCGTCCTTCTTGTTGCACTGGAAAATGCAGGGTGTATCCCCGAGGGCTGTACCATAACCGCTCAGAATCCCTTTGAGGGCTTCAAGGCTGCGACGGTTTTCCAGCATACGTGACGGCTCCAGGTCCGCGACAAAGACTATGCCATCCGCGCCTTTCAGGACATTTTTCCATAGTGCGACATCCGTGACGGCGCCCGGCACGGTGTAGATATGAAAACGGACGCTGAAATCCTTGATCCCGGCAAGCTCCGGCCTCATGAAATCAAAGAAGACCATCCGGCCGCCTGGTGTATTCATGAATTTGAATTTACCGCGGTACTCCGGCTTCAGCTTGCTGTAAATGAACTCCAGGTTTGTCGTTTTACCGCTCCCACCAGGGCCGAAAAAGACAATCTTGGCATGAATTTCCTTCTTGACATCATTTACGAGAGCCATGGGACCCCCCCTATTTCTCCTTTTTTTTGTTTAAAAGCAATCGCCTCGCCTGGGTTGCAATAACGGAAGAAATGTTTTTGCTCTTGGCAAAAGTCGCCAGATCCTTCTCGGTCAGGGTGGCAAGAAAACGGAGTGCGTGGTGAAGCGGTGTTTTCGCATTCTCCACCAACGACTTTCGTATCTGGTAGTTCTTCGTCCATTCCTTATTTACGCAGATGTCGCGTATGATATCATCGTTATTCACGGGTGACTTCGCAATGAAAAGCACCTCGGCCTCGGTAAGCCGAGGATTCTTTATGACCGCGCCGGACACCAGCTTATTGGTGTCCTTGATGAGGAGCATCCTCCACTCCTTGTCTCCGGTCATCGCCATCTTGATCTTTTCGGAAATCCCCATTTCCTGGGTGAGCTGGTATTTGCTCTTGAACTCTTCTTCCTCCTCAAGGGGTTCACCACACCCTTCCGCGGCGGTATCTGCAGCGGAAAGAGCATCCCCATCAGGCGAGGCCCCCCGTGTCATTCCGATCACCGGGTCTTCAGGAGCCTCTCCGGCGGGGAACGCCCCCTTTTCGGCTAGGAACGATCGGACGGACTCGTCCGCAGAAGGATTGGCCACAATCGCCAACGACGCCGCAGAATTCCGGAAATGCAATTTTGCAAGAATTTCGAGGATACGGGGATGGGTGTCTGGCGAACTGCAGATTGCCACCAAGGATTCAGAGGGTAGCCCCGTCAAGCCATGCATGGCAGCGGCCCGTATCTCCGGATCGGGGTCGCGGCTCAGGAGAACGAGAACCGCCACCATTTCAGAAAGGGGAATCCCTGCTTGGCCGCGGGCCGCCATCAGCCGTTCTTCGCGGGGTGTGTCGGCCTGCACATACCGGGCGGATGCGTGGGAAATTCGTATCGTTGACTTCCGTGCATCATCCATCTTCGCAGCCAGTTCCCCTCCTAGGGCGCCGGATAGGGTTTGAATCCCATCGTTCGCAGTCTTGCCGCTTCCTTTTGTGCCGCTTCCCGTGTCGGTATCCCACCAATCATCAACTTCCATGAACCAACCGGAACATCAGCCTGTTTCAGAATGGGGACGAATCCGTGGGTTCTCAGCCGCTCCTGCTCCTCAACCGCCCGCTCCTTCCGGAAGTAGGAACCGGCGAAGAGAGTAAACGTTCCGTTTTCCTGGAGCAGAAAGGCGCCTTTACTGGCCTTCTTCACTTTCTCCAACTCCTTGCGCGCAGTCGTATAGGATCCGAACTCACCCACAACCAGCCTGTTCATGGGTCGGCTCATCTTCGGTCCGGAGACTACGGTCGGGTGGAAACCGGCCTTTTCCAGTCTCGACGTATCGGCCTTCAGCGTTGACTGTAAAACGTATGTTCCGATGACAAGGCTGAAACCCTTTCCACCCTTTTGCGAAAGGGTCTTTTCCGACCCTTCGGCCACCGTGTCCGTCATTCCGTGTCCCTGCCCGGCAGTCGCCGGTTTGGGTTGTACAGTGCTCACACTGCCGTGCTTCCCTTCGCTTCCCGCTTTTTTCTTCCCGGGAAGCAATGCACCGCCATCCTTCACGGCGTGCTTCTCCCTCCCGGTTTTTTCAATGGAAGTCGCTGCAGCGGCCGGAGGGGAAGACTTTCCGGCAGCGGTCGTGCGCTTCTCCGGCGCTGCAGCTTTTTTCGCTGTATCTTTCTGACCTGCCGGCGGGGCCGGTTCAACCGGCACTGCCGGCGTTCTCTGCGGGGGCAGGACAGGCCGTGCTACAGTCGCAGCAGGCACGGGAGGGACAGCGGGAGATGTGGGCGGGGCCTTTGCCGCATCCCCCCCCTGCGCCCGGCCTGATACGGCCGTCCTTTCCGCTGGTTCTGGCAAGGGAGCGGGAGCGCCGTTGCCTGTCCGCGCGGCGGAGGTTGCCCCATTCTGGACCGCCCGAGCCGGCAACGGTTTTCTCTCTTCCGTACTCGAGACATCGAGTTGTGTCGGCGTCTCCTCAGTGGGACGCATCACATCCGTAAAGAAGTAAAAATAGCTGAAACAGACACCCAGCGCGAGAAGAAGGATCAAAACCCCCTTGACGCTGCCACCCTCCATACCCACTCGGCACGGCGACTTTCCTTTTTCAGGTAATCCGCTGCCCACCATTTCGTTGCCCCCTTCCCAGCCGGTCTCTTCCCGTTAGTGGGATGTCTTGCCGTTTGACTGCACCTCGCTGATGACTTTCTGGGCAAGGTGGCTGGGAACCTCTTCGTAGTGCGAGAACTCGGTAGTGAAGAGGCCGCGGTCACTGGTCATGGAGCGCAGATCGTTGGCGTAGGAGAGGACTTCGGACATGGGGACGACCGCCCTGATAATCTGGGAATTCGCTTTCGGCTCAACCCCGACCACCTTGCCGCGCCTCGAATTGAGATCGCCGATCACGTCCCCCATGTTGTCCTCCGGAACCGTGACCTTAATCTTCATGATTGGTTCCAGAAGCACCGGTTTCGCGGTTTCCATTGCCTTTTTAAAGGCCATGGAACCGGCAATTTTGAAAGCCATTTCGGATGAATCCACCGTGTGGAACGAACCGTCGTAGAGAATCGCTTTGAAATCCACGACCGGATACCCGGCCAGGCACCCTTCGAGCGCCGCTTCCTGAATCCCCTTGTCGACAGCCGGTATGTATGTCTTCGGTATGACGCCGCCGACGATCTTGTCCTCGAACTGGTACCCTTCGCCGCGTCCGAGGGGAACAAACTCGACCCAGCAGTCTCCGTACTGGCCTCGACCTCCGGATTGTTTCTTGTATTTCCCCTGAACCTTGACCGAGGTTTTGATGGTTTCCAGATAAGGAACGCGGGGAGTCTTCAGTTCGACTTCAACCCCGTACTTGCGCTTGAGTTTCTCGATCGTCACTTCGAGGTGTACCTGCCCCATACCGGAGATAATGAGTTCCCGTGTCTGGTCGTCGCGGCGCAGCGTTATGGTCGGGTCCTCCTCCATCAGGCGCTGGAGCGCTCCATGGATCTTGTCCTCGTCGTTTTTCGTCTTCGGCTGGATGGCAAAGGAAATAACCGGGTCCAGAGACTTGGCCGGTTCATAGACAATGGGCTTGTCGGCATCGCACAGCGTATCCCCGCTCACCGTTTCCTTGAGCTTGGCAACCGCGACGATGTCCCCTGCCACCGCCTGCTTGATGGGTCTCTGCTTCTTGCCTTCCAATTCATAGATCTGGCCGATGCGCTCTACGCAGTCCTTACTCGCATTGTAAACCGTGGAATCGGAGTTCAGGACACCCGAGTAGACCCTGAAAACGCTGATCTTTCCGGTATAGGGGTCCGAGGTGGTCTTGAAAACAAGTGCGGAGAAAGGCTCCCCCTCTTCCGGCGATCTCTCTTCCACCTCGTTCGTCTTTGGATTGATACCGACGACTCTTCCCCGATCCAGGGGAGAGGGGAGACAGAGGCAGATGTAGTCAAGCAACTGGGACACGCCGACGTTCTGGAGAGCAGAGCCGCAGAAAACCGGGGTAAAGGTGTTGCGCAGTGTGCCGACGCGGAGTCCGTCAAGAATTTCTTCTTCTGTCAGTTCCCCTGTCTCGAGAAACTTCTCCGTAAGGGCATCATACGCCTCGGCGACCGTCTCAACGAGTTTTTCCCGCATGCTTTCGGCTTCCGCCAGGTAGTCAGGGGGAATATCCGCTTCGGTGAACTTTCCGGAAAGGTCCTTGGTATACCGATATGCCTTCATCTTGACCAGATCGATGACACCCTCGAAGCTTTCCTCGGCTCCCAACGGAATCTGCACCGCAACCGCCCGGGCGCCCAGGGCCTTTTCCATATCCCCCATGGCGCGGAGGAAATTTGCCCGCTCACGGTCCATCTTGTTCACAAAGGCAATGCGTGGAATTTCAGCTTCATTGGCCCACTCCCAGACCTCCTCGGTCTGGACCTTGACACCGGAAATTGCAGATATTATCACCACCGCTCCCCCGAGAACGCGCAGGCAGGAACGGGTATCCGCAATAAAGTCCCCATAGCCCGGGGTATCGATAATGTGGAGAGAGTGACCGTTCCATTCTCCATGATTAAGGGAAGATGATACCGTTATCTTGCGCTTTATCTCTTCAGGCTCGAAATCCATGGTAGAGCTGCCGTCATCGACACGACCGAGCCTGTCATTCGTGCCGGTAGCGAACAGGATGGCCTCGGTTAGGGAAGTCTTTCCCGCACCTCCGTGGGCCACAATTCCAACGTTTCTCACTTTCGCGGTGTCAGTCTTTGCCATAAAGCCCCCTTGCTTATGTAATAGGTCTACACGTTTCTACATACCTACGAAGGGAAAAACTTCCTGCACATCAATCACATCACCAGTGAATACCGCCCCCAAGGCTGCACCCAAGTAACTGGCGACCAGCGGGCTACGTCTGTTGCTGACTGTTCCTCTCATACAGGATTCTGAGGCCTTCAAGGGTTAGGAATTCATG
>JAAZOO010000556.1 GCA_012797715.1 Geobacteraceae bacterium
CATAGGTTTCGTAACCGTATCGGACGGCTGACAGGCCGGGCTTTCGAGCCAGAATTCCCTGCAGCCGACGGAAGACTACTTTTAAGAGAGGTGCAGTATGAGCGGAATGCCGGCACTACAGTTGAGCGAGTATGCGGTCGATTTCATCAACGAGGATTCTATCAACGGGCTCTTGGCTGGAAAACGGCCCGATGCGGGACGCGTGCGTGAGATAATAGCCAAAAGTCTGGCAAAGCAGGCCCTGAGCGTGGAGGAAACGGCACACCTGCTCCTTGCCGATACCCCGGAATTGAACGAAGAGATTTTCGAGGCTGCGCGGCAGCTCAAGAAGAACGTGTACGGCAACCGCATCGTGCTGTTCGCGCCGCTCTATATCGGCAACAAGTGCGTCAATGACTGCTCCTACTGCGCCTTCAAGCGGAGCAACACCCTGGCTATCCGTCGCACCCTGAACGAAGACGAGATACGCCAGCAGGTGGAGGCCCTGGAGAACAAGGGGCACAAGCGGCTCATTCTGGTGTTTGGCGAGCATCAGGCATACGACCCGGAATTCATCGCCCGGTCGGTCCGCACCGTATATGAGACCAAGGTCGGCCACGGCGAGATCCGCAGGGTGAACATCAATGCCGCTCCCCTGGACCACGAAGGGTATGCGACCGTGAAGGCGGCGGGCATCGGCACCTACCAGATCTTCCATGAGACGTACCACCACGAGACCTATGCCCGTTTCCATCCCGCGAATACCCGCAAGGGGAACTACCTGTACCGCCTGGACGGCCTGAGCAGAGCCTTCGAGGCGGGATGCGACGACGTGGGCCTCGGTGTCCTGTTCGGACTCTACGACTGGCGATTCGAGGTTCTGAGCCTGGTCACCCATGCCCTCCACTTGCAGGAGCGCTACAACGTGGGGCCCCACACCATCAGCTTCCCGCGCATCAGGCCCGCGGCCGGCGTCTCCCTTGACGAGAAATACCAGGTGGACGACGAGTCCTTCAAGAAGCTGATCGCGGTGCTCCGCCTGGCTGTCCCCTACACGGGTCTGATCCTGACCGCCCGCGAAAACGCACAGGTGCGCCGCGAGTGTATGTCTTTCGGCGTCTCGCAGATCGACGCGGGAAGCCGGATCGAGCTGGGCGGCTACACCGAGGCGGGCGATGCCCAGGTCATGGAACGGGAACAGTTCCAGCTCGGCGATATCCGCTCCCTGGACGAGGTGATGCGGGAACTCATGACCGACGGCTACGTGCCCAGCTTCTGTACCTCCTGCTACCGGGTCGGCAGGACGGGCGAACACTTCATGGAGTTCAGTATCCCCGGTTTCATCAAGGAATTCTGTACCCCGAACGCACTGCTGACACTGGAAGAGTACCTGGTGGATTATGCCACGCCTGAAACCAGAGACGTGGGCGAACGGCTTATCGCAGAGGAGATCGACCGTCTGCCGGAAGGTGATACCAAGGACCTTGTGGTGAAGCGCCTGCAGGCTATCCGCGAACGGGGCGAGCACGACCTGTATTTCTGAAACCGACCTACCCGTGGCGCAGCGGAATGAGGGGGAGGGGGCCTCTTCGATGGAGTCCGTGACCGAATATCGTATAGAAAAAGACCTGCTCGGCGAGCGGGAAGTGCCGGCGGATGCCTTGTACGGCATCCACACCGTCCGGGGGATGGAGAACTTTCCCCTCTCGCGGCGTACCGTCAACCCCGCTCTCATCCACGCCTTTGGCGCGGTCAAGCTGGCCTGCGCCCGGACCAACCACGAGCTCGGCTGGTGGGACGTCGCGACATTCTCCGCAATAGAGACGGCCTGCGCCGAGCTGATGGACGGGAAACTGGACGCCCACATCATGGTGGACGCGCTCCAGGGGGGGGCCGGCACCTCCCTGAACATGAACGTGAACGAGGTGCTGGCGAACCGGGCGCTCCTCCTGCTGGGACGCTCACCGGGAGAGTACGGTGCCGTAAGCCCATTGGGAGACATCAATCTCCACCAGTCCACCAACGACACCTATCCCACGGCCCTCAAGGTGGCGGCCATCCGGCGGCTTCGCGACCTGGAGCGGGAGGTGGTTGCCCTGCTGGAAGAGTTCCAGAACAAGGAAAAGGCCTTCGCCCATATCGTCAAGGTAGGCCGCACCCAGCTGCAGGACGCAGTGCTCATTACGCTGGGGAGGGAGATGTCGGCGTATGCCGAGGCCTTCGGCCGGGATCGCTGGCGCATCTACAAGTGCGAGGAGCGTCTGCGGGTGCTCAACCTGGGCGGGACTGCAGTGGGGACCGGCCTGGCTGCGCCCCGGCAGTATATTTTCCGTGTCACCGAGCACCTGCGGAGCATTACCGGCCTGGGGCTTGCCAGGAGTGAAAACCTGGTTGAAACGACCCAGAACAATGATGTCTTCGTGGAGGTGAGCGGCATCCTCAAGGCGTGCGCGGGCAATCTGCTCAAGGTTGCCGGAGATTTGCGGCTCCTGTCGTCCGGCCCGGACGCGGGTATCGGCGAGCTTCGCCTCCCACCACGACAGGCCGGTTCCTCCATCATGCCGGGCAAGGTAAATCCCGTTATTCCCGAGGCGGTGTCCCAGGCGGCCATGGCGGTCATGGCCCATGATCAGGCCATCACCTTTGCCGCTTCCCTCGGCAACCTGGAGCTCAACGCATTCCTCCCCCTCATCGCCGATGCGCTCCTGACAAGCCTTGACCTGCTCACCAACGCCTGTTCCCTGTTCCGTCGCCTGTGCGTGGCAGGGCTGGAGGCGGACGAGGAAAGGTGTAAGCGGCACGTGGACGGCGCCACCGCTACGCTGACCGCTCTGGTGGATCGCATAGGCTATGGGGCGGCCCAGGAGATCGCGGCCGAGGCAGCGGCAACGGGAAGGGGCGTGCGTGCCGTTGTCATCGAACGGGGACTGCTGTCCGCCGATGACTTCGACGAACTGACATCCGCGGAGAGCGTGACTCGG
>JAAZOO010000557.1 GCA_012797715.1 Geobacteraceae bacterium
CCGGCGAGCCCGATTTCAATACCCCGGAAAACATCCGGGAGGCGGCAAAAAAGGCCATCGACGGGGGATTCACCCGCTACACGCCGGTCGGAGGGACCGACGAACTGAAGGACGCCATCATAGCGAAACTTCACAGAGACAACGGACTGGAGTACGCCCGCGATCAGATATCCGTCGCCTGCGGCGCGAAACACTCCCTCTACAACATATCCCAGGCCCTCATCCAGGAGGGTGACGAGGTCATCATCCCGGCGCCCTACTGGGTGTCCTACCCGGATCAGGTGCTTCTGGCCGGTGGAACGCCGGTATTCGTCCGGACCGACGAGCGGACATCCTTCAAGATTACGCCTGAATTGCTGGAAAAGGCCGTCACGCCCCGGACAAAGGCGCTGATTCTCAACTCGCCCTGCAACCCCACCGGCGCCTCGTACGGCGCGGACGAATTGCGTGACCTTGGTCGCGTCTGCCTCCGCCACGATTTCCTGATCATCTCCGACGACATTTACGAGAGCCTCCTCTACGACGGCCTCGCCTTTTCCAACATCGCATCGGCGGTGCCGGAGCTGGCCTCCCGCACCATCGTCGTCAACGGAGTTTCCAAGACCTACGCCATGACCGGCTGGCGCATCGGCTATGCTGCCGGGCCGATGGAGATCATCGCGGCGATGACGAAGATGCAGTCGCAATCCACGTCGAATCCTTCCTCCGTGGCTCAGAAGGCGGCGGTGGAAGCCCTGAACGGGCCCCAGGACGCCATCGTCATGATGAAAGCGGAGTTCCAAAAGCGCCGCACCTATATTATCGATCGCCTGAACGCCATCCCGGGGATATCCTGCTTCCGATCCACCGGAGCATTCTATGCCTTCCCCAATGTCTCCGGAATCCTCGGAAAGAGCTTCAACGGCACGCCCCTCACCACCTCCGGCGAGCTGGCCGCCTACCTCCTGGAGCAGGCGCGGGTGGCCGTGGTGCCGGGCATAGCCTTCGGCGCGGGCGCCTACATACGCCTCTCCTACGCAACGGGCATGGAGAACATCCGGAAGGGGATGGACCGAATCGAAGAGGCGATAGCGAACCTGGTGTAACCACTACGCCCCACAGGGAGCGGAGGAACCGGTATGATCACGAAAGACATGAAGATTGGCGAGATATGCCGCCGCTACCCCCAGGCGGTACCCATCCTGAAGCGGTTCGGCCTCGACTGCCTGGAATGCCAGATTGCCGACCTGGAGGAACTGGAGCACGGGGCGGGAGTCCACAAGGTGGACATGGAAAAGCTGCTCGAGGAATTGAACAGGGTCATCGGAGACTGAAGGACACCCTGTGACGGCACGGGGGAGTGAAGGCGCCATGAATCACGCGGCTCCTCACTCCCCTTTTTGCATTTCGGGCGGAATCCGCCGCCAAGGGGAACGCTCCCCTCATTCATCCTGAAAACGGCAGATGGAGTCGTCCGGAGGGAACGGAGGATGACTCACCCGCAGCATCCAGGTTCATCTCCATCCGGGAGGATGCGGCGCGAAGCCGTCGTCGTCCCACATCCGGTTCCGGC
Organism: Geobacteraceae bacterium; assembly: GCA_012797715.1. Classification (GTDB taxonomy): domain Bacteria; phylum Desulfobacterota; class Desulfuromonadia; order Geobacterales; family Geobacteraceae; genus RPRC01. The sequence goes on from JAAZOO010000557.1 coordinate 1,553, forward strand.
TCGGCCTTTCCTGACCGCAATACGCAATCCCTTTCCGGCAGAGGGTGGAGCGCCACTCGTACTTCAGAAAGATCTTCTCCACGGCCGAAGATTCCGGCTCGAAGGCGACCATCCGTGCCGGCGCGTACTCCTCCCTCCCGAAGCCGGTTCCGGCGGACTCGGACTCGCCCTTGGCGGACGGCGCGGCCGCGGCCCTGTCCCCGGACTTGTACCGGGACATCTCCTGGGGCTCCACGTACCTGCGAACTTCCGGATAGACCGCCACCGCAATCACCCCCATGGCCGTTCGGTCCCTGAATGCCGCGGCATAGGAGTCGCCGGCGCTGGTAAAATAGAAGCGGTTGATGGTGTCCATGCCGGTCCGCCATCCCGCATATTCACCCGAGCCGTAGGGCTCCAGGATATACATCCGCTCGTTGTTGCGCAGCCACGATTTCTTTCCGGAAATGATGTTTCTTCCGTCCACCGCCACCACCACGCCGACTCGCCGGTTGAGGCGGTTGCGCACGATGATGGAGTAATGATCCCCCTTCACAGCCTCGGCGTAGGCCTTGCGGTTCGGGTAATAGGAATCCACCGGGTACAGCGGAAGACTTCCCCCCCTGTCCGACCTGACTTCCACCTCCACCGCGTCGCCGATGCTCCCTGCCCATGCCCCGCTCGCCAGCGCCAGAATAGCCAATGCCACAACTATCGTTCTCATACGTTCCTCCTTGTCCTTGTGCGATTTTTCTTTCTCTGCTGCATCAGACAGGGGAGGAGCGAAAAAGGTTCCGGATTCTTACACGTGGTTCCTCAGCATGAGCTTCACGGGGTGGGGGTTGAGGTAGGACTGGGACTTCAGATACTCCTGATCGTATTTGTTCACGTAGTGCTTCAGGAGGGTGACGGGAACTATCAGGGGCAGGAGCCGATCATGGTACTGACGGATAATCTCCAGCAATTCCTCCTTTTCTCCCGGGGTCAGATGCTTCTTGAAGTATCCCATGATGTGGGTGAGCACGTTGGTGTTCTTCCTCACCGTCGCATGCAGGGAGAGAGCCCGCATCAGAAGCTCCCGGTAGCGGGAGAGAAGCTCGCCCCTCTCCATCCGTTTCCCCTCGGCCACCAATTTCCCCATCTCGCGGTACATCTCCGGAGAGTGGGCCAGTATCTGCAATTTTCTGCCCGTGTGGTAGGCGACCAGATCCCCCATGCCGCACGGGCCGAGGAGGAAATCCTTCCAGCTTCGAAAGGCGAAAACCCGTTCGATGAAATTCTCCCTGAGGTTCATGTCATAGAGGCGTCCCTCCTCCTCCACCGGCAGCAGGGGGAAATGCTTCACCAGCGCATCGGCGAAGAGCCCCCGGCCGGTCCTTGCCGGCACCCCGCCGCCATAGACCTTGACCCGGAAGAGACCCGAGCTGGGAGAGTCCTTCTTGAAAATGAACCCGCACAGATCCTCCCGCTCCAGCTCCACGACCTTTTTCCGGCAGAAGTCGAGCATCCGCTCCGTGAGGTCGATGCCGGTCCTGCTCGTCACCAGGCGCGGCGCCGACGGGTCGCCTTGCAGTCTCATGGCCTCCCGGGGCACGGGCAGCCCGCACCCCACCTCGGGACAGACCGGCACGAACCGGAAAAACCGCCCCAGGGTATCGGTTATGTAGCGGTCATGCTTGTGGCCTCCGTCGTACCGGACCTTCTCTCCGAGAAGACAGGAGCTGACGCCTATTGCGATATCATTCCCCATTTGGACTCTCCTTGAACGGATGTGGATACCCATTTCACGGAAAAGACTACCACAGAAGGGAACCGAGGCAAAAGCAACGGGAAAGTTATTGACATGTTTTTTTATTATTAGTATTGTTTTATAAATTAATTTCAAGGAGGGTTGCATGAAGCGGAAAAGATTTCACCTATTTCTGGCAATGGCGGCACTGCTGGCCGCGGTAACGGTATCATTCGCGGCATCGGAAACGGGCACGGCAACCACACACCGGGGACAGGCATCGGCGAAGAAGCAGAAATCGGGAAAATCAGCCTCGGCGGAAGACTTGATGGACATCAACACCGCAACGGCCGAACAGTTGAAAACCCTTCCCGGCCTCTCCGACGACGATGTGAAAAAGATCATCGCCGGCCGTCCCTACACCCGGAAGAATGAACTGAAACAGAAAAACATCATCACCGCCGCGCAGTATGACGGAATCAAGAAGAAGATCGTTGCCAAAAAGGCCGCCAAGTAGAAAAAAAGGCCGCCCACGTCCCCTTTCCGGACGCGGACGGCCTTTTTCCATCCAGCAGAAAACCCGCAAACCTACTTCTTCCTGATCACCAGGCCCTCCCCGGTTATGGAGACATCCACGAGAACCGTGTCCCCCTCGATGAACTTTCCTTCCAGAAGCATGAGCGCCAACGGGTCCTGAACCCTGCGCTGGAGGGTCCGCTTGAGGGGTCGGGCGCCGTAGGCGGGATCGTACCCTTCCTGGGCGATGAACTCGCGGGCCTTGTCGGAGACCTCCAGGGTGATGCGCCGCTCCGCCAGCCGCGCCTGCAACGCCTTGACCTGAATGTCGACAATCCTCTTGATCTGTTCCAGCGGCAGAGAATGATAAATGACGATCTCATCGACGCGGTTCAGGAATTCAGGCTTGAAGCTCTCCTTCACCGTCTCCATCACCATGCTCCGCATGCGGGCATAATCGGTGGCGCCGTACTGCTGAATCCACTGGGAACCCAGGTTGCTGGTCATGATGATGACCGTGTTGCGGAAATCCACGGTACGCCCCTGCCCGTCCGTCAACCTGCCGTCGTCCAGCACCTGGAGCAGGACGTTGAACACCTCGGGGTGGGCCTTCTCGATCTCGTCGAAGAGAACGATGCTGTAAGGACGCCGCCGCACCGCCTCGGTGAGCTGCCCCCCCTCCTCGTACCCCACGTAGCCGGGGGGAGCACCGATGAGGCGCGCCACCGTATGCTTCTCCTGGTACTCGCTCATGTCGATGCGCACGATGGCCTGATCGTCGTCGAACAGGAACTCGGCCAGGGCACGGGCGGTTTCGGTCTTGCCCACTCCGGTTGGTCCCAGGAAGATGAAGGAACCGATGGGCCGGTTCGGGTCCGAGAGCCCGGAGCGGGCGCGCCGCACCGCGTTCGACACCAGGATCAGGGCGTCGTCCTGCCCAACCACGCGGGACTTGAGACGGTCCTCCATGGTGACGAGCTTGGCCGACTCGCTCTCCTGGAGGCGCGACACCGGAATTCCGGTCCATTTTGCAACCACTTCGGCCACCATGTCGCCGTCCACCTCCTCGGCCAGCATCTTTCCTTCCCGCTGCACCTGCTCCAGTTGACGGTTCTTTTCCGCCATCTCCTTTTCGATTGCCGGAATCTCGCCGTAGCGGATCTCCGCAGTCCGGCCCAGGTTCCCCTCCCGCTCCGTCCTCTGCGCCTCGGTCTTTTTTTCCTCCAGGCGGTTCTTCAGCTCGCGCAGCGACTTGATAATCTCCTTCTCCTCCTGCCAATGGACCTTGAGCTTCGCCGACTCGGCCTTCAGCTC
>JAAZOO010000558.1 GCA_012797715.1 Geobacteraceae bacterium
AGAATTCTTCAGGTCCTCGTATTTTCTCCTGAGTTCCTCTTGCACGTCCGCACACCGCTCTCCCACATCCGCCCTTCAGACAGGTGTGTCTGCAGCATCTGCCGGTCAGGGACCGCCGGAGAGTCCCTCGAAAAGTTCGGTAGAAAGATACCGCTCTCCCGAATCAGGCAGAATAACAACGATGGTCTTCCCGGCATTCGCAGGCTCCCTGGCCAGTTTGACCGCAACGTGCGCCGCGGCACCACAGGATATCCCGCTCAGGATCCCCTCCTCACGCGCCAGGCGTCTCGCCATCTCCATCGCCTCATCGTTGCTGACAGTCTCGATGCGGTCGACAAGGGAAAGGTCGAGCACCTTCGGAACAAAGCCGGCACCTATCCCCTGGATCTTGTGCGGGCCCGGCTTCACCTGTTCGCCGGCCCTTGTCTGGGTGAGGACAGGGGAATGGATCGGCTCCACGGCGACGGAGATCATCTTCTTTCCCTTCGTGAGCTTGAAGTACCTGCTTATCCCTGTGATCGTACCACCCGTGCCGACTCCGGAAACGAGGATGTCCATCCTCCCGTCCGTATCGTTCCAGAGCTCAACGGCCGTCGTCGCCTCATGTATGGCGGGATTCGCCGGATTCTCGAACTGCTGGGGAAGGAAATACCGTGAAACGTCGCCGGCTGCGATCTCCTCCGCCCTGGCAATGGCCCCCTTCATGCCGCTCGCCCCTTCCGTGAGGATGATACGTGCCCCGAGGGCCTTGAGCACCTTGCGTCTTTCCACGGACATCGTCTCCGGCATGGTAAGGGTCAGACCATATCCGCGGGCGGCGGCCACAAAGGCAAGGGCTATGCCCGTGTTGCCCGACGTGGGCTCGATCATCTCCATTCCCGGCTTGAGCCTTCCCGTCTTCTCGGCGTCCCAGACCATCGCGGCACCGACCCGGCACTTCACCGAGTAGGCCGGGTTGCGCCCCTCCACCTTCGCAAGCACCGTGGCCTTCGCGCCCGCCGTCACCCTGTTCAGCCTGACGAGAGGCGTTCTGCCTATTGAGAGCGAGTTGTCCTCGAATATCGCTGCCATGGGCGGCCTCCTTCTTGTCTCCCCGGTCCCGATCAGGGATCGGCGATCCTGCCCGTGACCCGGGCATCAGCAATGTATGCGCGATCTGGCTACTAGCCGGTCCACAGGGCGCGTGACATAGTACTCGATAAGGCGTTCGTTGAAATCCCTCTCGACATGCTTCCCGAGGCATTCCCCCCGCATGAAGGGGATGAAGGGGCAGCTCCATCCGGTCAGATCCGCGTGTTCCTGATCCATTCTCTCCATCACGCGGTCGTAGAGGTCGGCGGTCCAGTGTTCGTAGCTTTCGCATTGGCCTTCCCCAAGCTTCTCCCAGAAATCGTCCCCGAAGGTGCCGAAGGTAAGCTCCGTTCCGGCAAAACGCTGACAGGGATGGATGGCTCCATCGGCACAGAAAACGATCTGTCTCATTCCGGCAGGACAGGTGAAGTGGGCTCCCGTTATCATTTGCACAACAGCGAACTTCCACTCCCCGTCGAACTCGATCCCGTGCTTCTCCGTCGCCCGGTCCATCCTTTTTATGGCCTCGAATCTCTCCTCTTCCGACAGCTCCAGCTTCCTCTCTTCCGGTGATTGACCGCAGAATATGTTGGCGGTGATATTCCTGATGCCGATCGCGGCCATTTCATCGACAAACCTTTCGATATTGGAGAAATTGATCCTGCTGAGGGTCGTCAGGACATCACATTTCACGCCGGTGGCGATGATCCGTTCCAGGTTGCCGACAACCCTGTCGAAGGTCCCTTTTCCGGAACGGTCCAGCCTTCGCTGATCGTTGTCCTCCCTTACACCGTCAAGGCTCACTTTGAAACTCAGCCGGGATCTGTTCCTCACTATCCAGTCGTATATGTTCCGCTTGATGCTGAAGGCGTTCGTGAATATCTTGAAC
>JAAZOO010000559.1 GCA_012797715.1 Geobacteraceae bacterium
CGCCTTCAGCCCGTGACCGAGACCGTCGGAAAGGACCGAGATCACCCGATCTTCTTCGGGGAGCTTGTGGGTCATGAAGGAGTCGCCGCAGATGTCCTGGCCGTGCTTGTTATGCTGGCACGACTCTATCTCGATGAACAGGTCATCGGGGACGGTGCCTTCCTTTGCGTCCTGCACCTCGTAAATCGGGCGTCTCCTAGGAAGCATTCGCTTCATCCTCCGTCTGCTCAAGGAGGTTGATGTCCTTGGTCGTAAATCCGTAGGCAAGGGACCTGAGCAAAATCTCCGTGTCCGCCATGTTTTCCCCGAGCCTGAAGGCGATCTCCTGGACCGTTTCCAGGTTCTTGCGGATCACCTGCTTGGCCCGTTGGGCAATCTGCTCCCGGTGCATCTCCGTCCCGGTCACATCAAGAATCACCCCGCCCACCACCTGGTTCGTCTCAATGGTGAAGATGGTAACGTTGTAGATCTTGTTGTTGATGTGCAGCGCATCCCGGTGGATATCCTGACCCGTGAGCAGCACGGCGTGGAACAGGTCAGAGAACGGCACGAGCTTTTCCAGACAGGCGCCTTCCAGCCCCGGGTGCACCTGGTTGGTAAAGAGAGATTCCTCGTCAAACATCTGAATGAAGTTCTCGTTGCATTCGATGACCTTCATATCCGAGCCGACAATCACGACACTCATGGGGATGCAGCGAAGCAGGGCATTCGCCTTTTTCTGGGCCAGCTTGCGGAGATGGGACAGGCACATGGTGGGCTCGGCGCGTCCCGTCAGCAGGGCGCTGGCGAGAGAGCGGCAGGTATCGTACCCGCAGCCTCCGCAGTTCAGCTCGTCCTCTTCATTGAGTGCGCCTACCTGTTGCAGGGCCTTGCGGATCTGCTCCTCGGAATGGTGCTGCACCGGCAGGGGCGCCTCACGGTGCAGCCCGTCAATCTCCACGAGGACATTCCTCTCGATGCGTCCCGACGGGACGTTGGCTCGATTGTATACCTCCAGTTCATCCAGGAGGTACGGCCGGGCCTTGCTGGTGCAGGGGCCATGCACGCAACTTCCCTGACAGGCCAGAATCTCCACAAACACCCTGTTTTTCAGCTCGTCTATCTTGAGGCCGGTCAGCGCCCGGTTGATGCAGTAGACGCCGGCAAGGGTCATGAAACGGACGTCGGAGAAATCGCCGAACAGCCTGATAGTCTCGTTCATCCCTCCCTCGACCGGGTAGAGGGCGCCCTCATTGGCCGACTCCGGCACGAACTGGTCGTCCCCGCCGGGCAGCATGTTCAGGGGATCGATACCCTCTTCCTGAAACCAACGGTGCAGGTCCTTGAAGGTAAGGGCGACATCAAGAAGGTCCGGGTGGCGGTCCGCCTCGCGCTTTTTGGCCGCGCACGGTCCGATGAAAACGATCCCCACATCGTCGCCGTAAATCTTACGGAGCAACCGGCAATGGGAAAGAAGCGGTGAAAGGATAGGGGTGATGGAGTCGGCCTGCTCGGGCAGGTATTTCTGGACGAAGTCCACAGCAGCAGGGCACGCAGAAGATATGGTCAGTTTGGCGTTGCTCTGCTGCAACTGTTCGGCTACCCGTGCCGAAACCTGCTGAGCGCCGAGCGCCGTCTCGCTGACCGCGGCAAACCCCAGCTTCTTGATTGCCGCTATCAGAAACGGAGGCTCCACGCCGGCGAACTCGCCCACATAGGAGGGAGAGAGGGAAACCAGTACGCGGCGCTTCGCTCCCAGAAGGTCTCTGGCACGATACAGATCGTCACGGACCTTCTTCGCCTTGGTGGAGCAGACGTCCACGCAATGGCCGCAGTAGATGCAGAGGTCGGATGCGATGGAGGCCCGCCCCTCTTCGATCTCGATGGCTTTCACAGGGCACTTGCGAACGCACTTGAAACAGTCCTGACATTCCGTCTTTTCCGTGTATACGGGTTTTCTCGCATCCATGCTATTCACCCGCTTTCTTCCCCACAAAACGTTCCAGGAGTTCGACAAGCATTTCCAGGTTGACCCCGTGAAACATCTGGCCGTTTATCTGAAGGTTCGGCCCCTTGCGGCACTGTTCCTCGCACCTGCTTCCCACCAGCTCCACATCGGCGGTACAGTCATTATCCTCCAGGTATTTCTCGATATACTCGAGATTCTTCCTGTTTCCCCTGCGGAAGCAGGAGCTTCCCATGCATATCTTTATCCTCGGTTTCATGGAAAGCCTCCTACGTGGAAAGTCCGGTCGGGCCGCTCCGTGCCACCCGAGCGCAGAGAACGGCAAGTCCCGACAGGAGGTCTTCTCTCTGGAAGATAACGTGTTCCGGAACAGTGACATTCACGGAAGAAAACATCCAGATGGCCTGAATCCCGGCCTGGACGAGCTGGTCGGCGACCGCCTGCGCCACGTCAGCCGGCACGCATACGATGGCGAGAAGAATGGTCAATCGTTTCACCAGTTCTTCAATCCGTGAAAGGGGAAAGACCGTAACGCCGTGAAGGGTGGAGCCGATTTTCTCCGGGTCGGTATCGAATGCGGCGACGATCCTGATACCGAACTGGTTCAGCTCCCGGTGCCCGAGAAGCGCGGCGCCCAGTTGTCCGGCCCCCACCAGACAGGTATCCAGAACCCTCCCCCAGCCGAGAAACTTCTCTATGGCAGTAACGAGATCCCGGACTCGGAATCCCACTCGGGGAGTGCCGCTGATGCCGGTCAGTTCCAGGTCCTTTCGCACCAGTATCGCCTCGATCTGCATGCGGTCCGCGAGGAAGGCGGATGACACGAACTCCTCTCCCTTCGCCGAAAGAGCGCGCAAAATCTGAAGGTAGGCGGGAAGGCGCCGGATGGTGGGCAGCTTGTCTATTTTCAGTGTCTTAGGGCTCATTCAGGAAAAATCTTTACGGGGAAGAATTTGATATTCGTTTATCATATAGCATGACACGGCAGGGGGAATCAAGAAGTTTGCACTCATGGGAAACGGTCCGAAACACCAAAAAATCTTTTCCACAATTTCTGGATTCGGGAGGCGGAGGCATCCTCCCTTCGCTCCGGCTGCCCTCTTTCTGCTGCTCTCGGCCCCTTTCGCTCCGGCCGGGATGCTCACCCTTCGGGTCGGACCGTATCGGCTGTGGCCGCGCCATTTCGCAAAGAGCGGCACCGAAATACGAAAGGATATCGCTCTACGGGTACCTTCAACTGCCGGTTGTGGGAAAAACGGAACGTGTCGGTGTGGTGTACGCTATATCCTGCAGGTGGAGCCGTTTTTCGAAGGCTCCGGCCGGGCCGTTTCGGGCGAGGGAAACGTACCCGGCCGGCTGTGCGTACAGTGACGGAAAGGAATGGCCGTCAGGAGGCGTGAGCGCGGTAGATCTCCAGGGCAGAGGGAAAGGGCTTGAGCGCGCGCTCGAAGATGCCGAGGGAGTAGGCGATTGCAAGCCCGTAGTTGGTTATGGGAACGCCCGCCTGTTGACAGCGGATAATGCGGGAAAGGACCTCGCGGCGGTTCCACATGCAGGCCCCGCAGTGGATGGCAAGCTTGTAGGAGCCAAGGTCGTCGGGAAAATCGTGCCCCTGCACATGGGTGAATTCAAGCTTTCCGCCCACGTACTGACGCAGCCATCGCGGAATCTTAACCCGGCCGATGTCTTCGCCGATGGGGTGGTGGGAGCACGACTCGCAAATGAGCACCCTGTCTCCGGGAACCAGCGATTCGATGGCCAGCGCGCCCTTGACGAAGGCCACCAGGTCCCCCTTGAAGCGGGCGAACAGGATGGAGAAGGATGTCAACGGCACGTCGTCGGGGGTGTCGCCGGCAACCTTGAGGAACGCCTGGGAGTCGGTGACCACCAGGGCGGGAGGCCGCTTCAGGCGGTCAAGGGCGTCACGTAGTTCGCGCTCCTTTACCACCATGCAGTAGGCGTCATTGTCGAGGATATCGCGGATGGACTGTACCTGGGGCAGGATGAGCCGTCCCTTGGGGGCCTCCAGGTCGATGGGGATAACCAGAACGGCCATTTCGCCGGCAGGGACAAGGTCGCCGATGATTGCCGGGGCGTTGATGAACTCCTCCGGCGCCGACGTGATAAGCGCTTCCCGCAGGTCGAGAATCCCCTCTCCCCGGGCCGCCGAAGTCTCGATGCACGGAATCCGCATATCTTTCAGCCTGGATTCCTGAACCGCATCGACCCCTGCCACGTCTGTCTTGTTGAAGACCGCGATGACCGGGATTTCCCGCTCACGGAGCTCGGCGAGGATTGCCTCCTCGAACTCGCCCCAGTCGCCCGCCACGGACACGATAATCCCCACGTCGGTGCGGTCGAATACCTGGCGGGTCTTCTGCACGCGCATCTCTCCCAAGGCCCCCACGTCGTCGATACCGGCGGTATCGATCAACAGGACCGGCCCGATGGGGAGCATTTCCATGGGCTTCTCCACCGGGTCGGTGGTGGTCCCCGCAATGTCGGAAACGATGGACACGGTCTGCCGGGTCAGTGCGTTGAGGAGCGATGATTTGCCGACATTTCTCCTTCCGAACAGTCCGATATGTAGTCTGAGTCCCTTTGGAGCGCTCCTCATGAATGCTGTTTCTCCTTCCTGAGCGGAGAGCCGAG
>JAAZOO010000560.1 GCA_012797715.1 Geobacteraceae bacterium
CAATCTGGGGGCCATCATCCGCTCGGCCGCCTGCGCCGGCGCCCAGGGGGTGATTATTCCCAAAGACCGTGCCGCCCGCATCACGCCGACGGTGGAGAAGGCGTCGGCGGGCGCGGTGGAGACGGTGCCGGTGGCCCAGGTGACCAACGTGGCCCAGACCCTGGAGGAGCTGAAGCAGGAGGGATTCTGGGTATTCGGCGCCGACGACAGCGCCCGGTCCTCCCTCTTCAGCCGGGATTTCACCGGCCCGGTTGCCCTGGTGATAGGAAGCGAAGGGGAAGGTATCCGCCCACTGGTCAGGAAGAAGTGCGACGGGCTCTTTTCCATTCCCATGCGTGGCGGGGTCAGCTCCCTGAACGCCTCGGTGGCCGCGGGAGTGGCGCTGTTCGAGGTGGTGCGGCAGCGCATGGTGAAATGACAATTGATCATGGTTTCTATCGCCATGAATAACTCGATATCATGAAGTACGGTTAGGTGTCTGTAGCAGTGAATTCCCCCTCTCCCTGGCCCTCTCCCACCAGGGGAGAGGGAGTTCTAAGCCCCCTCCCTTCGATGGGAGGGGCTGGGGGAGGGTGTCAAGAAGAGGTTTCAACCCGATATTCGAATTTTGCGATTTTCTAACCGAACAACGCTGACACGATAATCAGAAAGCCGGTCCCCGCATGGGTACCGGCTTTTTTCTGCCGTCACTTTTTGCTCGTCGACTGCTATTTCACCAGCTTCACCGACTTGATCACCACCGGCTTCAGCGGAACGTCCTGGAAAGGCCCCTTTGTGCCGGTCTTGACCGCCGCTATCTTGTCAACCACATCCATCCCCTTTACCACCTTGCCGAAGACCGCGTACCCGTGACCGTCCGGCATGGGACGGTTCAGGCCCTGATTGTCCACCACGTTGATGAAGAACTGGGCCGAGGCGCTGTCCGGATTGGCGGTGCGCGCCATGGCAACCGTACCCCGGTCGTTTTTCAGGCCGTTTGCTGCCTCGTTCCTGATGGGCGCCCTGGTCGTCTTCTCCTCCATCCCGGGGGTGAAACCGCCTCCCTGGACCATGAACCCGGGAATGACCCGGTGGAAGATCGTGCCGTTGTAAAAGCCGTCCCTTACATACGAAAGGAAATTTTTCACGGTAATGGGCGCATCTTTCTGGAACAGCTCAATCGTGACGTTCCCAAGAGAGGTTTCCATGAGCACCGTCGGGTTTTTCGAGGCAGCTCCTGCGGGATGTGCGAGCAGGCCGAAGGTCAGCAGGATAGTGAAGGCGGTGAGGCTTTTTCGAAGCATGCGTTTCTCCTTTGCGATGAGTTGTGTCCCTGTATACTGCATGGATTGCGCTCCGGTCACCTTTCGGCAGGTGCCACAGGGAAAAGCGAAAACGTCACGAATCCTATGGGGGGTCTTTGCCGACAGTAGAAGCAAGCCTGTAGCACAGCATGCCGAGATATTCCTTCATGTACGCAGAGGTATCCGTCAGCGAAGATGCTGCCGGCAGAAAACCGGTGTATCCGTATCGGGTATGTCCCCGGGTCCTGAGACTGGCGGGACAGGGGGTTACGGTCATGCCGTACTTCCGGAAGGCCGCCATTGAGCGCTTCATATGATAGGACGACGTCAGCAGGATGATCTTCCTGTAACCGTGCTTGGTGCAGATCTCCTTGGAGTATTTGGCGTTCTCCATGGTGTCCCTGCTCCTGTCCTCCACAATTACCCGGTGTGCGGGGACTCCGAGATCCGTGAGAACCCGTTTCATGACCGGCGCCTCGGGCCTGGAATCCTCCCGTACGGCTCCTCCCGAGACAATCACCGGAAGCTTCCGCCGCTTCTCCAGCCGTGCCGCCGTCACCAGCCGCTCCAGGGAATCGCCCGCGGGGATGCCCTTCCCCGAAAAATCGTCCGCCCCATCGTGCATGCCGCCGCCCAGCACCACAATCACGTCTCCTGTTGCGGAATCCGGCGTATCGAGACCGCGCTCCAGACTCTTCAGGATCGCATCGGAAAAGGGAGCCACGGAGAAGAGCCACAGCAGCAGGCCGAGAGCGCACTGGAAAAGAGCGTTTCTTCCGTTCCCCTTTCCCGCCTGCCGAAGACCGGAGCCCAGCAGCAGAAGAACGAAAATCCCCGGCGGTATCAGGAATGGTGTTATGCATTTCTTGGCGAGGAAGAGCGCGTCCACTACCGCACCCTCCCGAAGGTCTCCAGCATCCATCCGGCAATGCTTGCAGACGAAAAAGTCGGGGGCAGGCGATCCCGGCGGAACCAGGCGGCGTCTTCCAGCTCCCCTCTGTCGACAACGATATCCCCACCCCCGTAGTCGGCCGTGAAGCCTGTCATGAGCTGGGCCGGAAACGGCCAGCTCTGGCTTCCCACGTAGCGGAGGTTCCGGATGCGGACCCCCGTCTCCTCCTCCACCTCGCGGGCCGCGCATTCCTCCAGTGACTCCCCGAAATCGCAGAAGCCGGAGGGGATGCTGTAGTAGCCGGGCGGCCATTCCGGCTTGCGGATGAGAAGCACTTCGTCCCCTCGTGTCACCAGCACCAGCGTGCAGGGGTGAATGTGGGGGAAATGCTCGGCGCCGCACCCCGTGCACCGTTTTCCCCATGTCCCGGGGATTGCTCCGTTCCCGCAGCCGCACCGGGAGCAGACCGCGCTCCTTCTCTCCCACGCCAGGATCTGCTGGGCGCGGCCGGCTAGGGAGAGGAAGCCGTCGGAAAGGCGCTGATGGAAGAATAGGGCGAGAAGAGGCTCCACGAGGTGCCCGGGTGGAATCTCGGCATCGGTGTCCAGTTCCAGGACGCGTACCGGTTTCCCCTGCCACGTCCCGATCAGGAGTCTGCGGCGGCACTCTCCGGCCCAGGCGGGCTGTTCTCCTCCGGCGAGGGAAGCGTTTTCCCCGCTTTCCAGCGCCAGGGCGTCACCGCGGAAGACAAGCCAGATGCCCGGCCCTCCCGGGTCCTCGTCCCCCTGCCGGGCAGGGACGAAGTCTTCTCCCAGGGCATGGGCATTGAACGGCAGGTTGATTGTTTCCGGGTACGGCACGGCATGCCTCCACGTCGTGAAATAGTCTCGATACTATTCGCCCATTCTTCCTCAAAATGCAAATACAATCCTTTCCCTGTCGAACCGGCTTTTTCGGAAGGCACACCCGGTTTTCTCCCCACGATTTCGTGAAACACTCCATGAAACAATCCCTTTCGAGACGCAGAAAACTCTTTTAAAATAGACCCTTTTGTGCTACGTTCCTCCCTGCATTACTCCCCTTCCGAGCCGCGGGGAGGCCGGAGAAGCATCTCGGGTCCCACCCGCACAACCACGATATATGGCCAAGATAATCTGTATTGCAAATCAAAAGGGCGGTGTCGGCAAGACGACCACGGCGATCAACCTGGGAGCATCCCTTGCCGTAGCCGAGCGGAAGACTCTTCTGGTGGACATGGACCCCCAGGGAAACGCAGGGAGCGGTGTGGGGATCGAGAGGGACACCCTTCGGGAAAGCATCTACCATGCCCTAATTGGCGACGCCGATCCGGCGGGCATCGTCAGGAAGACGGCCCTTCCCCTCCTGGATATCCTTCCCTCCACCGACGACCTGGCGGGCGCCGAACTGGAGCTCGTTGCCGTGAATGATCGGGAGAGACGCCTGGCCAGGGCGTTGGCCCCCCTTGCCGACTCCTACGAATATATACTCATCGACTGTCCGCCGTCCCTCGGCCTTTTGACCCTGAACGCCATGGCCGCGGCCGGTTCGGTGCTTGTCCCGCTCCAGTGCGAGTTCTACGCCATGGAGGGGCTCTCCAAGATACTCACCACCATTCGGCTCGTCAAAAAGGGATTGAATCCATCGCTTGCCATGGAGGGTATCCTTCTCACCATGTTTGATGGACGGAACAACCTGTCCCGTCAGGTGAGCGAGGAGATCCGGAACCACTTCGGAGAAACCACGTTCAGGACCGTCATTCCGAGAAACGTGCGGTTGTCGGAGGCGCCGAGCCACGGCAAGCCCATACTCCTCTACGACATCACGTCGCGGGGTGCCGCCGGATATCTGGAACTGGCGCGGGAAATCATTGAAAGGGAGATAAACAATGGTTAGGAAGACAGGTCTCGGCAAAGGGATGGCGGCGCTCCTTCCCGTGGTCGAGGAGGAAGGGAAGAGCTACTTTTCCTGTCCCATCGAAGAAATCCGCCCCAACAGGGACCAGCCCCGCAAGCGGTTTTCCCCGGAAAAGCTGGAGGAGCTCGCCGCGTCCATCCGGGAAAAGGGGATTATTCAGCCCCTGGTGGTGCGGAAGATGTCGGAACACTACGAAATCGTCGCGGGCGAGCGCCGCTGGAGGGCCGCGCAGAAGGCCGGCCTCTTGAACGTTCCGGTCGTCATCCAGGACATCTCGGACGATACCTCCCTGGAAATCGCCCTTATCGAGAACATCCAGCGCGAAGACCTGAACGCCATCGAGCAGGCCGAGGCGTTCCACGCCCTCATGGAAAAATTCCACCTTTCCCAGGAGGAAATGGCCAGGAGGGTCGGCAAGGATCGGTCCACGGTGGCCAATTCCTTGCGGCTGCTGAAACTTCCTGCCGAAATAAAGAACGACATCCTTGAAGAACGGCTCACCATGGGCCACGCGCGCGCCCTCCTCGCCCTGGAAACAGAGGAGTTGATGGAACAGGCGCGGCAAGAGGTGCTGAGAAGGAATCTGTCCGTGCGGGAAACCGAGAACCTTGTCAAGAGAATGAAGTCAAAACGTGCCGTCAGGCCGAAGAGTCCTCCCGGGCCGGAAATCACCGCCGTATTGGACCGCCTGAAGCGGCGTTTCATGACAAAGGTTGCCATCAGGCCGAGCGGCAAGGGGGGGAAGATAGAGATATCCTATGCCACGTCCGATGAGCTGACCCGGTTGCTCGATATTCTCTCTCCCTGAAGGGTGCGCGTCCGCGCCCCATGCGCTCCGGCCGTCCCCGTTTCCGCCCCGTGACGGCGGTTTTCCTTTGGGGAAAATAATTTTATTAAAACTAAAAATCTCATTGACAGTGAGTCTATGCTGTGATAGGTATCGTATGTTTTACAGTTTGACCACAAACGGGTGCGAGAATCGGTCAGACAGGCAAGAAGGGGTTCCTGCATGATTAATATCGACATTGTGTTGCTGTTCCAGGCGGTCAACTTCCTGGTCCTTCTGTTTCTCCTGAATATCCTCCTGTTCAAGCCCATCCGGAAAGTCATGGCGGACAGGGACGCGGAGATCGCCTCCGCCCGGGAAAAGACGGTTTCCGTCGACGCCGACGTGCGGGAGAAGATGGCCGACTATGAGCGAAAACTGCGGGAAGCGAAAGCGGGTGCGGCAGCGGACAGGGGTGAAATGATTCGCGAGGCCCGTACCCAGGAGGCCGCCCTTCTTGAGGAAGCGCGCCGGGAGGCAGCCGATACCCTGACGGAAATCCGGGAGCGCATCCAGAAGGAGGCCGCGGAAGCGGAGGGCCTTCTCCGCGCCCGCGCGGAAGCCCTTTCCCGTGTCATCAGCGAGAAGGTGCTGGGAAGGAGCCTGTCATGAATGTATCTGCCTGGAAAAAGGGTGTGCGGGGGTGCCTCCCTGCTCTGTTGACCGTTACGTTGTTCCTTGCCCTTTCCGCGGCGTCGGGGTATGCGGGCGAAGGCGCCCAGCACGCCGATTCCCATGCGCAGCTGAAAGACTTCGGGTATCGCCTCCTGAACTTCGGTATCCTCGCCGCGATCCTCCTGTGGGCGGCCAGGAAGGCCGATATCAAGGGCCTGCTTGCCGCACGCCGCGCGGGAGTGGAAAAGGCACTCCGGGAGGCGCAGGAGATACGGGAAGAGGCGGAGCGGAAACTTTCCGAGTACCGTGAGAAACTCGAAAAGGCCACTCTCGAGATAGACGTCATCCGTTCGGCAATCCGCCAGGAGGGGGAGGCAGAGAAAACCCGCATCATCGAGGAGGCGAAGCGCACCGCCGAGAGGATACGGGAGCAGGCCAGGATAACGGCGCGCCAAGAAGTGGAAACGGCCCGGGCCCAGCTGCGGGCCGAAACGGCCCGGCTGGCGGTTCAGCTGTCGGAGGCGACGCTGAAGCAATCCGTAACGCGGTCCGACCAGGATCGTTTTGTCGATGAATATCTGAGCAAGGTAGTGGAGGCATAGTGAGCACGAACGCCATTGCACGACGGTACGCCAAGGCCCTCATCCAGCTGGCCGCGGAGCAGGGGGCCGTCGAACGGTACTACACTGAGCTGACGCTCTTTTTGCAGGCCCTGGAATCCGCGCCCGAGGCGTACGGAATGCTCTCCGCCCCCGGATACGGGATCGAGGCGAAGCGCCGGCTGGTGAACGAGCTGGCAGGCCGGCTCGGCATTTCCGGCACGACAGGTGATTTTCTGCTGCTCCTTCTTGACCGGAAGCGGATCGATCAACTCTCCGGGATTGCGGACTGGTACCGGTCCTTTGCCGACGACGCCGCGGGGATCGTCCGTTCCAGCGTCACCTCCGCCCTGCCGCTGTCGGAACAGCAGGTTCGGCAGATGCAGAACGCGCTGGAGAAGGCGACGGGGAAGAAGATCATCCTCAGCGTCGATACAGACCCTTCGCTCATCGGGGGCATCGTTACCCGGATAGGCGACAAGGTTTTTGACGGCAGCATCAGGACCCAGTTGACGAAGATTCACGATATATTACAGAAGGGGTGAGAAGTGCCTATGGAACTCAGAGCGGAAGAAATCAGCGAGATTATCAGAAAGCAGATTGAGGGCTACGGTAAGGAGATAGAGGTGGCCGAGACAGGCACCATCATCTCGGTAGGGGACGGGATTGCCCGCATCCACGGCCTTGCGAAGGCAATGGCGGGAGAGCTTCTGGAGTTTCCGGGCGGCGTTTCCGGCATGGTTCTGAATCTCGAAGAGGGGAATGTGGGTGCCGCGATCCTCGGTGAAGACAATGAAAACATCAAAGAGGGCGCCCAGGTGAAGCGGACGGGAAAGATTGTCCAGGTTCCCGTGGGCGATGCCCTGGTGGGGCGTGTCGTCAACGCCATCGGCCAGCCGGTTGACGGCAAGGGTCCCATAGCAACCAAGGACTTCCGCCAGGTGGAGGTGAAGGCACCCGGAATCGTCAAGCGGAAATCGGTCCACCAGCCGATGCAGACCGGGATCAAGGCGGTCGATTCCATGGTCCCCATCGGCCGCGGGCAGCGCGAGCTGATCATCGGGGACCGGCAGACCGGCAAGACCGCCATCGCCATCGACACCATCATCAACCAGAAGGGCGGGGACGTCATCTGTATCTACGTGGCCATCGGCCAGAAACTCTCCACGGTTGCCCAGGTGGTCAACAAGCTGCGCGAGCACGGAGCAATGGACTACACCATCGTCGTTTCCGCATCCGCGGCAGAGTCGGCGCCGCTCCAGTTCATCGCTCCCTACGCCGGCGTCACCATGGGTGAATACTTCCGCGATAACGGCAGGCACGCCCTTATCATCTATGACGACCTCTCCAAACAGGCCGTGGCCTATCGCCAGCTCTCGCTTCTACTCCGTCGGCCCCCCGGACGTGAAGCATACCCCGGCGACGTCTTCTACCTCCACAGCCGCCTCCTGGAACGGGCTGCCAAACTGTCCGACGAATGCGGCGCCGGTTCGCTGACCGCCCTGCCCATTATCGAGACCCAGGCGGGCGACGTTTCCGCATATATACCGACAAACGTCATTTCCATCACGGACGGCCAGATTTACCTGGAGAGCGACCTGTTCTATTCCGGCGTCCGCCCGGCCATCAACGTCGGCCTCTCCGTTTCCCGCGTCGGCGGCGCGGCCCAGGTCAAGGCCATGAAGCAGGTTGCCGGCACGCTCCGCCTCAACCTGGCACAGTACCGGGAAATGGCGGCCTTCGCACAGTTCGGCTCCGACCTGGACAAGGCCACCCAGATGCAGCTGGCCCTGGGTGAGCGGCTCGTGGAGATTCTCAAGCAACCCCAGTACCGTCCCCTGCCCTTCGAAAAACAGGTGCTTATCATCTTTGCTGCCAACAACGGCTATGTGGACGAGTACCCTGTCTCCTCCCTTGCACGGTACGAATCGGAGCTCTATTCCTTCTTCGACCTGCGCAAATCGGACGTTCTCAACGAAATTCGCGAGAAGAAGACAATCGATGACGTGCTCAGGGGCAAGATGGTCGCCGCCCTGGATGAATTCAAGAAAGAATTCACAGTCTAGACAAGGACGGTATCATCCCCATGGCAAGCCTGAAAAATATTCGGAAGCGGATAAATTCGGTCAAGAATACACGGCAGATCACCAAGGCCATGAAAATGGTCGCCGCCGCAAAACTGCGTCGCGCCCAGGAAAACGTCCTGGCGGCGCGCCCCTATGCCGAGAAACTCGCCGAGGTCCTGCAGCGGCTTGCGGGGAGCGGCGGCGAAGGGGTGGGACCCCTTGCGCGGAGGGAAAAAACGGAACAGGGAGAGAGGGCGCTTCTCATCGTCGTCAGCTCCGACCGCGGGTTGTGCGGCGGCTTCAATGCCAACATCTCCAAGGCAGCGGAAGGCTTTCTCCGGGAGAACGCGACGCGCTTTGCCGATATCTCCCTGATAACCATTGGACGCAAGTCCCACGAGTACCTGCGCAGTCGCGCATCCATCAGGAAGAACTACTCCAACATCCTGTCCACCCTCAACTACCAGACCGCCGCCTTGATTGCCCAGGAGGTGATCGAGGGCTTTCTGGGCAACGAGTATGATTCCGTCTATCTCCTCTACAACGCGTTCAAGAGCGTGCTGTCTCAGACCATAACCCTGAAGCAGCTCCTTCCCATCCAGCCCCCGGAGGGGGCGGAGGAGGAGTTCCACCCGGAGGCGCTCTACGAGCCGTCCCGGGAGGAGCTGCTCGCCGAACTGTTCCCCAAGAACATAGAAGTGCAACTGTTCCACGCCATGCTCGAATCGGTCGCTTCCGAGCACGGGGCGCGCATGACGGCAATGGACAGCGCAACGAAGAACGCCAACGAGATGATAGGCAAGCTCACCCTGCAGTACAACCGCGCACGGCAGGCCGCCATCACTACGGAGCTCATGGAGATCATCTCCGGCGCCGAATCCATCAAGGGATGAACCGTCTCCGGCCGAAGACAGCCGGGAGGTAACGATTATACAGTACGGTCCGCCGGGCGGACCGCGGGAGGAAAGAACCAGATGAGTCAGAATCTTGGGAAAATTTCGCAGGTCATCGGAGCGGTAGTCGACGTCGAGTTCCAGCCGGGAAAGCTCCCGGCAATCTATAGTGCGCTCCGGGTGACCAACCCGACCATCGATGATCGGGAATACAACCTGGTGCTGGAAGTGGCGCAGCACCTGGGAGAGAACACCGTGCGCACCATCTCCATGGATTCGACGGACGGCCTGGTTCGCGGCCAGCAGGTGCTCGACACCGGCAAGCAGATCGTCATGCCGGTCGGCCGGCAGACGCTGGGCCGCATCCTCAACATCATCGGCGAGCCGGTTGACGAGATGGGGCCCGTCAATGCAGAGAAAGAGTACGAGATACACCGCAAGCCTCCCGCATTTCTCCAGCAGTCCACCAAGGTGGAAGCCTTCACCACGGGCATCAAGGTCGTGGACCTTTTGGCCCCCTATGCCCGCGGCGGCAAGATCGGTCTTTTCGGCGGCGCCGGCGTCGGCAAGACCGTCATCATCATGGAGCTCATCAACAACATCGCAAAACAGCACGGGGGCTTTTCCGTCTTTGCCGGGGTGGGAGAACGTACCCGCGAAGGGAACGACCTGTGGAACGAGATGAAGGAGTCCGGCGTTCTGGACAAGGCGGCCCTGGTGTACGGCCAGATGAACGAGCCTCCCGGAGCCCGTTCCCGCGTTGCGCTTTCCGCGCTTTCCGTTGCCGAGTACTTCCGTGACGAGGAAGGCCAGAACGTGCTCCTGTTCATCGACAATATCGTCCTCTTCACCCAGGCAGGTTCCGAGGTGTCGGCGCTCCTGGGGCGCATCCCCTCTGCGGTCGGCTACCAGCCCACCCTCGCAACGGAAATGGGTGAGCTTCAGGAGCGAATCACCTCCACCGACAAGGGTTCCATCACCTCGGTTCAGGCAATCTACGTCCCTGCCGACGACCTGACCGACCCGGCGCCGGCAACTGCATTCGCCCACCTGGACGCAACGACGGTCCTTTCCCGCCAGATCGCGGAGCTGGGCATCTATCCCGCAGTCGACCCGCTGGATTCAACCTCCCGGATCCTCGATCCCCAGGTCATCGGGGAAGAGCACTATGCCATTGCCCGCGAAGTCCAGTACGTGCTCCAGCGCTACAAGGACCTCCAGGATATCATCGCCATTCTCGGCATGGACGAGCTTTCCGAGGAGGACCGCCAGGTCGTTGCCCGCGCCCGCAAGATACAGCGCTTCCTGTCCCAGCCGTTTCACGTGGCTGAAACATTTACCGGTACACCGGGCAAATACGTGGAGCTCAAGGACACCATCAAGGGCTTCCAGGAAATCGTGGCGGGCAAGCATGACGATATTCCCGAGCAGGCCTTCTACATGGTAGGGACCATCGAGGAAGTTCTGGAGAAAGCCAAGAAACTGTCTGCGTAAGCGTGTCGTGTCGGGCGTTGCGGGGAGAGGGGTAAGTCCCTGCCCGAATGAATGGCGAAAAGGATCAACAGATGGCCGAAAAACTACATCTTGAACTGGTTACTCCCTATAAGAAGATCCTGTCTGAGGAAGTGGACATGGTCACCGCGACCGGGAGTCTCGGAGAATTCGGCGTGCTTCCGGGGCATGCCTCGTTCCTCACCTCCCTGAAGATTGGTGAGCTCACCTATGTGCAGGGTGGCGTGGTTCATCACCTGGCACTGAACTGGGGCTACTTCGAGGTTGCAAACGATCGGGTTTCCATCCTGGTGGAGACCGCGGAGAGGGCCGACGAGATCGATCTGGAGCGGGCCAGGGCCGCCCTGGGCAGGGCGGAGGAGGCGCTGAAGAAGCTGACCAGGGAAGACAAGGAATTTATCGCCCAGGAGGCGGCGCTCCAGCGGGCGCTCATCCGCATGCAGGTGGCGGCAAAGGCCGCTCGAAAATGAGACACGACCGGCAGGGAGCACAACAGAGAAGAGCGGGGAATCCCGCTCTTTTTTTTGCGTGCAGAAGCTCCGTGTGCGGTTTCACGCCGATTCTGCGGCTGGGGACATCACCGGCCCGCCCAGGATCGCCTCCGCCTGCCGGTATTTCCTGTCCCTCCAGGAAACTCCGGAGGGGGACCAGCGATCCCGACTGTTACCTTCCGGTAATCTTCCCGTACCACCTCTGTGGCAAACTTCTGCAATCTCATTAACGTTATGCTCTTGTAGACGGAGGTTTTTTGTGTTACATAAGCCAAAAGACATGGATTAATGAAAAAAGGCAGCCGCATCCCAGTGCCCGGTTCCTTCCCGGGCGGTGGGACAAGGACGTAGGGAATGTTCGCGGTTGAGTCATGAGACGGGACCGCAGAAAAACGGGGGCGCCCTGCCGTGCTGAAGGCCGAGAGCAGCGAGAAAGAGCGAATCGTAGCGGGTCACCGGCAGTCCCCTCCCGTTGCGTCCCCCTCCATGGTGAAAAAGCGCGATGTGGGCATGAAGCACCTCATCAACCGGCTCAACCATCTGCACTTCAACGACAGCTCCATCATCGTCAATCTGGCCCATGCGAAATACAAGACAACCGTTTCGCTGCGCGCCAAGCCCCTCCCCTGTCTCGACGGCTACCTGGAGTGCGTCTGGCTGGATGCCCCGGCGGTGACGCACAAACTGCAGACCTATACCTACCTCAACTTCATCGCTCCCGACCCCCGGCAGCCGCTTCTCGTTGAAGCGCGCCTCATCTCCATCAGCGCCGAAGGCATCAGTTTCCAGCTTCCCGATGTCTGCCATGAAATCGGAAGCCGCCGCATTACCCGGCATTCCTGCGAAGATGTTCAGGTCCGGTGCGTTCAGAACGGTATCCTGTTCCGCGGCAGGCTCCTGGACTTCAGTCCCGTTTCGTTCCGCCTCGAGATACGGAACGAGTCTCCGTCCTCCTTTCACTGGATCAATCCCGAGATTCCCGTTCACCTGATTTTCGAGAAGGGGGGCGAGGTGCTCTATTCGGGCGACTGCCGTGTCGTCAGGCAGGATAACGGGCAGAGAGTCCGGACCCTGGTCGTTGCACCCGAAGGAAATCGGATCCGGCGCTTCCGGCCGAAGGAATTCAGGAGCAGCCGCCATACGCTGGTTCCGTCTCCCAATGTGATTTTTTACGATCCCCTGAGCGGGAAGATGGTCAATCTGAAGACCGTCGATCTGTCCGGTTCCGGTTTTGCCGTTGAGGAGGATGAGGAGACCTCCGTTCTCGTTCCGGGAAAGATTATTCCGGAGGTACAGATTGATTTCGCCAACGTCACGGTATTCACCTGCAGGGCGCAGGTCATCTACAGGAATGCCAGGAAGGAGCCGGATGGGAACGTCACCATCCGCTGCGGTCTCGTCATTCTCGACATGGATATCCGGGATCACGTGCGCCTCCTCGCGCTGCTCCATCAGGCGGCGGATCAGAACACCTATGTCTGCAACAGGGTGAACCTGGAATCACTGTGGGACCTTTTCTTCGAAACAGGCTTTCTCTACCCCCGGAAGTACGCCTTCCTCCAGGCGCACAGGGATCAGTTCCGGGACACGTATGCCAGGCTTTATACCCAGAATCCCCACATTGCCCGGCATTTCGTGTACCAGAAGGACGGCACGATTCTCGGGCACATTGCGATGGTGCGTTTCTACGAGAATACGTGGCTCATCCATCACCATGCCGCCAGGAAATCGGTCATGACCGGTGCCGGTCTGGTGGTGCTCGAGCAGTTGAGCCGCTCGATTATCGATACCCGCAACCTCCTGTCCGCCCATATGAATTTTCTTATCAGCTATTTCCGCCCCGATAATAAGTTTCCCAGCCGGGTATTCGGCGCCTTCGCCAAGGAGTTGAACGATCCGAAGGGGTGTTCCGTCGATACGTTCGCCTACTTCCACTTCCGGAAAAGGGCGCCGGCCGACTGGGGTGTCTCCGGCCCTTGGGAACTGGTGAAAACCGACCGCAACGACCTGGAGGAACTGGAGGATTTCTACCGGCACGAGTCGGGCGGTTTGATGATTCACGCCCTTGACCTGGCGCCGGACATGCTGGGAGCCGAGACTCTGACAGGGGAGTACCGGAAGATCGGGTTCAAGAAGGAACGGCGTCTCTATTCCGTGAAAAAGAGCGGCATGCTCAAGGCCGTTATCATGGCGGATGTGTCCGATACGGGTCTCAATATGTCGGACCTGACCAATTCGCTGAAAGTATTCATTGTGGACGGGGACGGGTTTCGAGGCGACACCTTCAGCATGATTCTGTCCCTCGTTTCCGCCAAATTCGAGGGGGAGGAGGTGCCCGTTCTCGTATACCCCTACTCCTACCTGGACAGGAATGCGATACCGTACGAAAAACTGTATACCCTCTTTGCGATAGACACCCAGTATTCGGATGACTATTTCCGCCATCTGACATGGATGAAAAGGTTCGCGAAGAGGGCCTGCTGAAAGCAACCGGGAACGCTTATGGAATCATCCGAAGAAAAAATTGATGTCCCCCTGTACAACAGCCGCATCATCGACGCCTTCCTCAAGCTGGTAAAGAGAAGGTACCACCATGTGGATGTGGCCGATCTCCTGAGTTACGCGGGGATGAATCTGTATGAAATTTCCGATCAGGGCCACTGGTTTACCCAGCGGCAGATAGACCTTTTCCACGAAAGACTGGTCCAGCTCACGGAGAACGAGCATATCGCCCGCGAGGCGGGACAGTATGCGGGATCCCCCGAGTCCAGCGGGGTCATGCGGCAGTTCTTTCTCGGCCTTGTGGGGCCCCTGAAGGCCTACGAGATGATCGGCAAGGGGGCCCTGAACTTCACCCGCTCATCCGTGTATACGGCGCGCAAGCTGGCCGAAAACAAGGTGGAAATTACCGTCACCCCTGCTCAGGGAGTGCGGGAAAAGCCGTTCCAGTGTGAAAACAGAATCGGGATCTTTGAGGCGATTCTCAAGCTGTTTACTACGGATTTGCCGGATATCCAGCACCCTGAATGCATGTTCCGGGGCGGGAAGGTGTGCCGGTACATAGTCAGCTGGAGGCCCACCCGGTCGGATACCGTGAGGAAAATTCGCAATTACGGCGTCTTCCTGTTGCTGGCCGCCTTTCTCGCTCTCGCGCTCGCAACCCCGTCCGTTTCCCTCCGGTGGCCGGCTTCCCTGTTTCTCATGGTCATTCTTTTCCTGAGCTGGCAGGTGAAAAGGCTGGAAACCGCGGAGCTGAACGCTGCAATCGGCAACCTGCGGGATTCCACCGACAAGCTGCTGGAGCAGATCAACATCAATTACAATAATATCCTCATCGCCAACGAGGTGGGCCAGGCGGTAAACCGCTACTCCCACCTGGATGAAATACTGGAGAACGTTATCCAGGTTCTGGAAAAAAGGCTGAATTACGATCGGGGGATGATTCTCCTGGCGAACCGGGCCAAGACCAGTCTCCAGTTCCGCTCCGGGTTCGGGTACTCGAAAGAGCTGGAGACCCTCATGCAGAACACCTCCTTTCATCTGGATCGTCCTGAGTCCAAAGGGGTCTTTGTCATCTCTTTCCGGGAACAGAAGCCTTTTCTCGTGAATCAGTTCGATGAAATCAGCTCCGACCTGTCGGCCCACAGCATCGCTTTCGCCCGGAAGCTGGGAGCGCAGTCCTTTGTGGTGTGCCCCATCGTCTGTGAAGGAGAATCCATCGGCATCCTTGTGGTCGATAATATCGCTACCAAGAAGCCCCTTATCCAGAGCGACATGGGCCTTCTGATGGGCATTGCGTCCGTTGTGGGGATCAGCATACGGAATGCGGTTCTCAATGAAGCCAAGGAGAGGCAGTTCAAGTCGACCCTGCAGGCTCTGGCCGCAAGCATCGACGCGCGCGACACCATGACGGCGGGCCATGCGGAAAAGGTTACCGAGTACGCCCTGGGCATTTGCCGTGAGCTGGGCATGTCCAAGGACTACTGCGAGGTAATCCGGGTTGCTTCCCTGTTTCACGACTACGGCAAGATAGGCATTCCCGACGCCATCCTGAAAAAGGAGGGGAGATTGACGGAGGACGAGTACCGGCAGGTGCAGTCCCATGTGGAGAAGACCAGGGAGATTCTGGAGCAGATTAACTTCGAGGGGATTTACCGGGATGTCCCCGAGATCGCGGGCAGCCACCACGAGAAGATCGACGGCACCGGGTACCCGAAAGGGCTCAAGGGGAGTGAAATCCCCTTCGGGTCCAAGATAATCGCCGTCGCCGACTTCTTTGAAGCGATTACGTCCAAGCGACACTACCGCGAGCCCATGCCTTTCAGGACCGCGAAGCGGCTGCTGGAGGAACGGGTCGGCACGCACTTCGAGAAGAAGGTCGTGTCCGCATTTTTTGCCTATCTTGAGAAAAACGGCGCGACGGTCCTGGAAGAAGAACTCCCCCCCCTCCACGCGCGGGAACCCCGCTTCAGGAGGGTGCCGTGCCGGACGCCGGTGTCGTTCCGCGTCAACGGCAGGACGGCGTCCGGGACCAGCGCGGACATCAGCACCAAGGGTATGTATGTGGAGGGCGAGGAAAACATTCCTGAGGGGAGTCTCATAGACCTTACCTTTTCACTGCCCGGCTCCGGGGCAATGACGATCCAGGTCAAAGGGCGCGTCGCGTGGGTGAACAGCGGCAAGAGACGCCTGAAGCCGGTGTTTTCCACCGGGTTCGGGGTCGAATTCCTGGACGCGGATCCGGTGGGGGGACTGCTCCAGTCGTATGTGGAGGCATGAACACGCCCGGCTTTCCAGTGGAGATGGGGCGCGGGCTTCCGGCCCGGTGCCGCCGCGTCAGGTTTCCGGTCGACGTCCTCTCACGGAGATGAGGGGAGAGTAGGTGAAGCGTCGGGGATCGCTGAAGAAGCGGTGAAACTCTTCCAGGAACTCCTCGTACCCCCCTTCGTACTCGGGGAAGGTGTAGCCTATCCTGCGGGGGGCGGTTTCCACCTTTTTCAGCCAGTTGAATGAATCCGCCGTGCGGAGCTCGCCGAATATCAGGTGGTGAGCCGACACATCCACATCAATGTCTTCATACCCCAGATCGTACAGGTAGGAGTAGAGCTTTCTCCCGGCGTACGGGTCGAAATCCGCCTCTTCCCGGAGCGCCCGCACAATGTTGAAGAGGGTCCTCTCCATTCGTTCCGACATTCCGTAATGGTTCAGGCAGTTGTGGTCCAGATCGATCAGGCAGAGGATTCCTCCCGGCTTCACGATTCTGGAAATGTTTTGGACAACGGCGAAGCTGTCGGCGCCGAAGTATTCGAGAACAAATCGAACCCAGACAAAATCGAATGTCCCCAGGTCGTCGAGGGAGTGGAGCATGTCCCTCCGTTGGAACCGGATGCCGCTTTTTCCGTAGCGGCTGATTGCATGTGAAATCCTTTTTTCCGAAGCATCGATGCCGACAATGGTTCCGCCCGGCTGCGCCGCTCCGTGCAGAATTTCCGTCGTCACGCCCGCTCCGCAGCCGATGTCGGCGATTCGCATGCCGGGGGCAAGACCCGCCCAGCGGGCCTGCGTGCGCACCACGTCTCCGTCCGTCTTCACTTCAAGCCGGAGCACTTCCTCATCACTTTCCATCAGATAGCTCTTTTCGTGCATGGGGAGCCCCCTTCGCTCATGCCGGACGCCCATTTCCCCTCTTGGTGAAAGGACTTTCTCCGGAACTGGTGGTTCCCTTATACCACTGCCTTTCCTTCCGGGCAATACCTGATACTGCAGGAGATGGGGACGGCGGCGCGATGCCGGCTCACTACGCTGCACGACGGTATACGGATAATCCTAAAACCGGCAGTTGGAGGTATCCGCAGAGAGCGACTCTGCCGTATTTCGTTGCTGCTCTTAGCGATAATTGAGCGGCCACAGCCGATACTGTCCGAACGCGAAGGGTGAGTGTATCGGCTGTAGTGAAATGAGCGTAGAGCAGCACAAAGACGGCAATCGGAGAGAACGAAGGATGCCTCCAACTGCCGAATCTAAGATAATATATTTATCAAAATAATGGTAAATTAACATAAAATATAATTAATTTGACATGCAGTTTTCTCCGTGGTTACGTGACGGTATGAAGGGCGGCCCTGTGCCCGAGTCGTGAAAGAGAGCCTACGCAGGAGGAGAGACGAGAGATGGCGAGGAGGAACAGCGGTTGGAAATTCACGGGAGCGGCGTTTCTGTTCCACCTTCTGGTTCCTGTCGCGGCCTTTGCTTCAGGCTTCGGAATCTTTACCCAGAGCGCTTCATCACTGGGACAGGCCGCGGCGGTCGTTGCCCATGGGGAGGAACCGTCGGCGATTTTTTTCAACCCGGCGCTTATCTCCCGGCTTGCGGGCACCCAGATGGAAATCGGGACCACCCTTTTGGTCCCTTCGCGCCAGTTCACGAGTGGCGAAACCGGCCGGCGAACGGATACCAAGGATTCCGTCTTTTTTCCCAGCACGCTCTTTGTCACCCACCGCTTTTCCGACCGGCTGAGCGCGGGGCTCGGCGTGTTCTCTCCCTTCGGGCTCGGAACGGACTGGGGGGATG
>JAAZOO010000561.1 GCA_012797715.1 Geobacteraceae bacterium
GGCCACATATGCGGAGACCTTGGCCAGTTACGAAACAGCACGGGATGACGTGTTGGTGAACGGCTATGCGGTGAGCATGGACGGCAGGGAATGGCGCCGAGACAATCTGGAGGCGTTGGAACGGCTTATTGACAAGTATCGCACACTGGCGGCCAACAGCTCCGGATCCAACATCTTCGACCGTGCCCGCGTGGGCGTTCCCTACAGGAGCTGAGATGGGATTCTTGCGGGATCTCTACAACATCACCCAGCCCGACTACCAGCCGCGAAAACCCAACCGAGGCCACGCAGGGCCACCCATGGTTCGCCCGGGCATGTCCTCGGGCAGGTATTTCAGACGGTCGGGGGCGTCTATCCAGGGGACCATGAGCAACTGGCTTTCCGCAATCATCAACGCGCGGATCGCCGAAAAAGAGCGCCGCAAGGTGAGCGACCGGGCCTGGGACCTCTACACCAATGACGCCATGTCCCATGGGCTCCTCGAATCATTCCTGGTGGAAATCGTCGGCACCGGTCTCACTCCTCAGTCGCGCCCCATGCTGCGATGGCTCGATCTCGACAGTGAATGGCAAGAGGAATACCAGGCGAAGAACTATGACCTCTTCGAGATTTGGGGCCTCGACATCCGCAACTTCTGCGATGCGCAGCGCCGGCTCAACATCTACATGCTCCAGGCGCTGGCCCTCTTCCACTGGAAGCTCGACGGAATCGGCGTCTTTCAGGTCATCAGTAAGCAGGAGCCAAATCGTCCACTGTCCCTGTCCATTCTCCCCATCGACGCGTCCCGCCTGGTCACCCCCACTGACCTGAAATCCAGGGAAGACGTTTATGACGGCCTGGTTCTCGACTCGAACGGGGCCCCAACGGCGGCGTATGTGCTCAAGGCCGGCAAGAAGTTTCCGGGTTCCGCGAGGTCCGAGGACTGTACCAAGGTGCCGGTGTACGACGAGAAGACCGGGCTCCCCAAACTTCTTCTCGTCTGCGACGTGCGCAACATCGCCGAGTACCGGCAGGACTCGGTCCTCGGACCCATGATCAAGGAGATCAAGGACTCTAACGACCTGAGCGACGCCGCCATTGTCAAGACGCTCTTGAACACCCTCATCGCGCTCTTCATTGAGGACACGATGGGAACCCAGCGCCAGGCGCTCCCGATTGACCAGCGGATCCAGGAGATCGAGAAGGGGACCATCATTTTCGGTTCAGCCGGCGAGAGGCCCCACAGCATCACCAACGACGCTCCGGGAGCCGGCTACGGGGAGATCAACGAAGCCATCATCGGGCGCCTCGGCATGAGCACGTGCAGGGGCCCCGAATCCATCTCCAAAGCTTACAAGGCGTCCTACAGCGCAAGCCAGGCAAGCATAGAGAACGCCGGCAAGTATGACGACGTGGACCGGGCCATCCTGACTAACCAGTTCTGCCAGCCCATCGAGGTCTGGAAGCAGTACGAGGCTGCCATCCGAGGGCTTATCCAGGTGAAGTCGATCCCTCATTTTCTGGACAATCTCCACGCCTACACGCGGACGGTGTGGTTCCCGCCCAAACTTCGCCCCATTGACAAGCTCAAGGCGGCCAGGGCCGATGACGTGAGGCTCGGCAACAACACCCTCACCTACTCCGACGTTTACGGGGAGCGGTCCATGGATTGGCGGGCGGCTCTCAGGCAGCGTGCGGTTGAGCTCGCATACATCCAGGAGCTCGAGCGCGAATTCGGAATCAACATGATCGACCGGCAGGAACAGGATCCCGACCGCGGCGCACAACCAATTCAGGCCCCTCAAGAGCCTGAAGACGACGATCAAGAGGAATAGGCATGTCCCTGATTGACCTGGTTCAGGATGTGGTCTGGGCGATCCACCCGGCCAAGCTCGACGAGATCAACGCATTCATCGAGCTGCGTCTCAATGGGAAGGCCGCCATCGATGAGGAAGCCGAGGAGGCCGTGTCGGGAAAGAGTGGCAACCGGGCGGATTCGGCCTACGAGGTTCGCGACGGCGTGGCCGTCATTCCCGTTTACGGGATGCTCATGAAACGAGCGAACATCTTCACGCGGTTCTCGGGTGGAACCAGCTACCAGCTCCTCCGCAGGGACATCGGCATGGCCCTCGAGGATCCTGCCGTGAAGGGGATCGTCCTGGACGTGGATTCCCCGGGAGGAACGGTGGACGGAGTGTTCGAGCTGGCGGATTTCATCCGCGAATCCCGGGGTAGAAAGCCCATCGTCGCGGTGGCCGACGGCATGATGGCGAGCGCTGCGTACCTCCTGGCGTCGGCGGCGGACAAGGTCCTGCTCGGCCAGGCGGCCCAGGCTGGGAGCATCGGCGTCGCCGCGACCCACTACGACTTCTCCGAGCGGGACAGGCAGGCGGGCATCAAGCGGACGGAGATTTTCGCGGGCCGGTACAAGCGGATGGGAACGGACGCCGAGCCTCTTTCCGATGAGGCCAAGGCGTACCTCCAGTCAAGGGTGGACTACTACTACACGCTGTTCGTGGAGGCCGTCGCGCGCAGTCGTGGGATCACGCCGGAAGAAGCCCTGCTCATGGCGGACGGCAGGATCTTCATTGGCCGCCAGGCGCTGGATGTGGGCCTGGCTGACGATATCGGAACCATGGGACAGGCCTTTTCACTGGCCTCATCCAAGGCAACCATGCGGAGGAAAGGAGGAGTCAAAATGACTCAGGAAGATCTGAAACTCGAAAACCCGGAGCTCCACGGCAAGATTTTCAAGGAGGGCGCAGATTCCATGCTGCCCGTGATGGAAGCGGAAAAGGAGAAGGCATTCCAGGATGGAGTGCAGACGGAGCGCGCTCGCGTGGTGGAGATCCTTGAGGCGGACGGAGATCCCGAGGTGACCCGGACGGCGATCCGCGAAGGCATGGCCTCGGAACAGGCCTTCAAGTTGTTCTTCAAGGCCGAGAAGGAAACCCGTGAGAAGGCCATCAGGGATTACCATGATTCTCTGTCCGAAAGCGCCGGCCACCAGGCCTCGGAGAAGAACGTCGACAACGGGGCCGGGTTCATGGCCGAGGCGGACAAGGTCCAGGCGGAGAGGAAGTGTAAGCGCTCGGAGGCTCTGTCCATCGTCGCCAGGAGAAGCCCCGAACTGCACGTCGCATACCTCGCAAGCCTGAAGCAGTAAGAGGAGGACACAATGGGACAGTCTGTCTGGAATGAAGGACCGAAGGCATTCACGGCCTACGAGGAACTCGAGGCGTTTCGCAGGGTGAAGATCCGAAGCGGCACCACCGTCATTCCTCCCGAGGTGGAGTATGCGGATGCCGGCGAGAGCTTCATCGGGACCACCATCGCCCAGGCAAAAGCCGGAGAACGCGTCACCGTCATGGCCCTGAACGACAATGGGACGCGCCTGGTGGTGGCTGCCGACAGCTTTGCCGTGGGTGCCGTACTGTATGGGGCCAATGACGGCAAGGTGAGCGACTCGGCTAGTGGATCGGCCCAGTTCCAAGCCATTCAGGCCGCGGGAGCCAACGGGGACGTGGTGGAAGCCATCGTTTACCCGTATCTCGCAACCGCGGCCGGATCCGTCTCCATCGCCGACGCCGGAAGCTTCACGGCGGCGGCCACAGTGGAAGCGGCCTTACAGGAAATTTATCAGAATCTCATCAGCGTGCAGGGATTCATACCCATCAGCCTCATGTCGCTTCGTGAAGTGTCGAGCATGGCCGTCGGGAATATTGCGGCCAATGGTGGTCTCCTGGCAAGCGACACCACGCCTATTCTCCAGCCGATCAACGGAGCCACCGACGGATGCCAGGAAGTGGTCTGGGCGGCCGGCAATGCGGACCCGGTGATTTTCCAGGTTCCACTCCCCCCGAACCTCGATGACGCTGCCGACCTTGTTCTTCACATGCGCATGCGAAGCGGCGGGACCACGAATGCCGTCGGCTTCACGGTGGACAGTTGGTTCAACGAGGGGGACACGAAGGTTACCGATACTTCTGAGACAAATCAGACCAACACCTGGGAGGAGAAGATCGCCACCATCGCGGCCGCCGATGTGCCTGCCGGCGCGCAAACGGTGACCATTTCGCTCACTCCGGTCACCCACGCCACCGACAACATGCAGCTGTCCGCCGTTTGGCTCGAGTACAAGACCAAGATCCTGACCTCTTAATAGATCGCACAGGAGGAATAGAGACATGAGACCCACCAGTGACACCACGGTTCAGCGTCCCGACCTGGGGCAGGCGGTATGGGAGGTCATGACCGAAGCGCCCACCATGGGGTTCGTGGGCATGCAGATCATGCCCTTCTTCCCCGTGGCCAAGAACGCCGCGGAATACCCGGTGATCCCCAAGGAGAGCCTCTTCAACCTGCTCGACACGGCGCGTGGTCCCCTCGGGCACTACAACCGTTCGGACGGGGAATTCGAATCCGGTTTCTACCGGACCTCGGAAAACGGCCTCGAGCGGCGCGTCGATGACCGGTACCTGGCACTGTACTCGAGCCTCTTCGACTACGAGATGACCATCTCCAAGATCCTCATGAACGACATCCTGAGGGCCCAGGAGTATCGGATCGCCCAGAAGATCTTCAACACCACGAACTTCACGGCGCACAACGCCGGTGTCGCCTGGACGACCCTTGCGAGCGCCAATCCCAAGAGCGACGTGAACACGGGCAAGGCAGCCATGCGCACCCTGGGCGTCGTGCCCAACTGCCTCATCATTCCGTACGCGGTATTCCAGACGCTGCAGTCGGTGGCGGACATCAAGACCC
>JAAZOO010000562.1 GCA_012797715.1 Geobacteraceae bacterium
ATTTGGTTTTATAAGGCCAATATCAACGATGGCGGCTTTGGTTAAATACAATTTAGGAGGAGTAACTCTAAGTGAAGTGGTAAGTCTTGCATCATCATATATATTTCTTGTCTATGCATTGGTCAAATGGAATAAGATAAAAATAGACATCATTTCGATGCTAATTGCTTTTTTTTGTTTTTATCTTGTCGTGAGCGGCACGTGGGGCGGAGGTGTTAAGGAGATTGCAAAGCTGGTATTGCCATTCTCCACATTTTTTGCCGCTAGGATAGTAGTGGATTCCGAGAAAACCGCCAAATTGATATTTCTCTTTCTTGTTGTCGGTTTCATCGTGCCGGTCATTGCAAGCGCGGTCAAGACTTTGCTGGGACAGGGCATTGATATGGTGGTTTTTCAGACAGGGATCGCACGATACATGGGAGTTTTCACAGGCCCACACGCCATAGCCCACTCGATGTTCATCTGTGTTCTTTCGCTTGCTCACTACGACTACTTTCGAGCAAAGGAAGGTAAAGGTTCCTTATTGGTGACCTTAGGCATGATGGGCATGGGGTTCTTGTCTACCTTTAATCTTTATAAGTCATATACAAGAAATGTTTACATCGGTTTAGGTGCCTTTATTGTAATCTATCTTTATGGCAGGCGGAACTATAAATTACTTGGCGCGATAACGTTGACAATGGCGGGTGTTATGATATTTTCATCTACCTTTCACGACATTTTTTTCGATGTGGTAGATCCGTTGGAGGGCAAAAGCAAGAACTTCGGTGAAATGGGAAGCGGCAGGGTCGGCGGATGGAGCAGCATGCTCACGCGGTTTTTCAATGCTCCTTTGGTGGAACAGATACGCGGCCTTGGTATATCTGCTCAGACAACCATTACTTCCGGGGCTGATTTTGCCGGTGCGCACAACGATTTTCTCTCGGTTTTTCTGTGCTTTGGATATCTTGGCATAACTATTTATCTTGCACTTTTTTTATCGATATTGATTATGATATTGCATGCCGATGCGGATCGTCGATACAAAGGAATCATGGTTGGTTTCATTGTCTCTGTTGCATGCATGAATCTTTTGAGCAATGCTTATCTAACCAGATTTGAGCTTGCACAATACTTCAATTTGTGTCTAGGAGTTTATTTTGGTCTCAGTGATAGTAATAAATTGCGAAAGCCAGCTGTTCTGTAAGTATTGTACGTGCAAACAGCGAAAATTCCCATTTTGTGTAATGGGCATTGATTTATGATTATGCGGCGGATTATCATGGTCGGACCTGACCCGAGCGGAATGGGCGGGATATCACGGGTCGCTCGCCTCTGGCAGCTGGGCGGGTTCTTTTCTGATTTCCAGATAGAATATATTTCTAGCGTAGCGGGTGGTGCTGGAAAGCTTCGTTCATTGATTCCGGCGTTTTTACGCTTCACATATGCATGTTTGATAGGAGGCAGAACGGTATACATCCATACAGCGTCCTACAACAGCTTCTACCGGAAATGCCTGTTCATGGTTCCAGCAGTTTTGATGAGGCGCCGTTTGATAATCCACATCCACCCATCGTACTTTTCCCAGTTTCTTTCCAGTCTGGGTGGTGCAAAAAAGTTCATGGCCAGATTTCTCCTTTCGAGAGCTCATGCTTTCATAGTGCTAACCCCCGCAATCAAAGAAGATATGTCACGGTTATTTCCCGGCATGCCGATTCACGTCCTGAATAATCCTATCGATATCAAGGGAATGGAGAATAGCAGTAATATCGAGCGCCGGCCGAACCATGTACTTTTCCTTGGCTGGTATATGAAACGAAAAGGGGTGTATGAACTAGTCGATGCACTCGGCATTCTGCGCAAGGAGAACATTGAAGTACGTGCCGATTTTTACGGTACCAAGGAAATCGAAGAGCTTCGCAGCTATGTTGCTGCTTGCGGGCTCAGCGACGTGGTACGGATAAACGGCTGGATCGGTGAGGAGGACAAGCTAAAGGCGTTGTATAGTTGCACCATGCTGGTTCTTCCCAGCCATACGGAAGGTGTTCCTAATGTAATCCTTGAAGCAATGGCCACCAGAACCCCGATAGTTTCAACTCTTGTAGGTGGTCTCAGGGACATTCTGCGTGATGGGGAAAATGCAGTTATAGCGAAACCGGAGAATGCAGAGGATCTCGGCCAACGAATTCGAATGGTTCTGCAGGATGACACACTTGCGGGACGAATAGCCGAGACCGCATACCGGGAGGCATGTGACAAGTACGATCTTCCCGTCGTAAAGATACGATTCAAGATGATTCTCGACAGTATCTGCAACCAAAGAATGGCTGCGGAATGAGAGTGGATACGGACGGTATTGTGTTGCGTGCTCTTCTGCTCGGCCCCAGGTATATTGCAAAGAGGATCGCCATCGGGAGAACCCGGTTTCTTTCCGCAGAACAACATGAGCGTCTTCAGTTACGTTCTTTGCGGAAGATTCTCATGCATTCCATAAGAAATGTATCGTTTTACAGAGAGATACCGACTGCCTGTATAGCGGATATCTTCGATGATCCGAAAAAGGTCCTTAGGGATTTTCCCATAATCGACAAGCAGACCATCCGGAAACGCCTCGACGATTTCCTGACCGGCCCCCCATACCGGCGGCTCCGTGCAACTTCGGGCGGCTCGACCGGGACGCCGTTCGTCTTTTACATGGACCGTTTCATCACCCGGCAGGTGGAAAAGGCCTTCATTTTCGACCAGTGGAGCAGGGTAGGGTACCGTTTCGGCGATGCAATCTTCAATCTGCGCGGCCGTACACCGCCAACCGGGCGCTTTCTTCACCACGACCGCCTGTTCAATATCCATTTTGCGTCATCTTTCAACCTCACGGCACAGTCAGTCGGCGACTACGTGAATGCTATCAACCAGTTACGGCCTCGGTTCCTCCACGGCTATCCATCCACCATGTACCAGTTGGCCGCTCTCATGGAGTCAAGCGGCAGGCGGCTTTCATTTCAGCCGCGGGCGGTATTCTGCGGCTCCGAAAAACTGTTCCCCTACCAACGCGCGAAGATCGAGTCAGTCTTCGACTGTCGGGCCTACCATTGGTACGGCCACAGCGAGTGCCTGGCCCTCGGCGGTGCATGCGAACATTCCGACACTCTCCACTTCTATCCCCAGTACGGCTTCACGGAACTGCTGCCGTCAGGGGTCACCGACGAGCGGGGGCGGGAGCTGTTCGAGATCGTCGCCACCGGCTTCAACAACCCTGTGATGCCTCTTATCCGTTACCGCACCGGGGACTATGCCGTGCCGTCGGCATCCCAGGCCTGTCGCTGCGGCAGAAACTATCTTCTCATTGACGAGGTGGTCGGTCGCCAGCAGGAATTTATTGTCGATGCCAAGGATTCGCTCATAAGCGCCACCAGTCTCATCTTCGGCCAGCACTACGCGGCCTTCGCCGGACTGGAATCCATCAAGCTCCACCAGAAGCGCCCCGGTGAGATTGACGTAATTCTGGTAAAAGGCGAAGGTTTCCGCGAGGATCTGCTGCGGGATATGGAGACGCGGATGTGGGAACTGGTAGGCGACCGGATGATTATGCGGTTTCTGTTCGCCGAAAAGACCGAAAAAACCGCCATAGGCAAGGCCAGACTGGTGGATCAGGAGTTGGATGTGTCGGCATACCTGGGCCGCTGACGGTCCGCTGGAGGCGGTTGAGGATGCCGTCATATCAATTGTTCCAAGAAAGGGGCTGCGAAATGATGTTGAAGATTGACTCACACTCCCTGGGCCTGGTGCCGGAAGGCCCCGGCTGCTATTGGCTGTTAGCGGTGACGGACGACTGTTCTCCCAAATCTGTCGGACGGGTTGCAGGCACGGACCATCATGGAATTTTCTACATCGGCCAGAGTACGAATCTGCGGGCGCGATTCAAGGAGATGCTCAAGCAATTCAGCAGGCAGACATCCGAAATCAGTGTGGTTGCCAAGGAAGGTCATCCGGCGTCATATGAATGGCATGTTTCATCACAAAACAAGGTGGAACATCCCCTTGAATCCA
>JAAZOO010000563.1 GCA_012797715.1 Geobacteraceae bacterium
CCATCACACAACTGCGCCGCACCGGAATGGGTCTGGGCATGTTTGGAGCCGCGCTATTTATCATGCTGACCATGTCATCCGACACGGCGTTCTGGGCCGTTTTCTGGATGAGCTGCTTCATGGGAATTTTCTCCTTCGGCGCATCAAATGTCTGGGCGATCCCGAGCGATATTGCCCCTTACGGTCAGGCGGGCGGTGTCGGAGGTATTTACAATTTCGTTGGAAATTTCGGTGCTCTCTTCGGCCCCATGGTGACCGGGTGGTTCGTTGAACATTCGCCCTTAGGGTTCAACGGAGCATTTGGCGTCTGCGTTGCTTTCGCCGTCATCGGCGGGATCCTGTACATTTGGAACGACTACGAGAGACTGCTGCCCAAAGCCAAAGACGCTTAACAGGTCTTCTACCTTCCCTCTCACCCCGGATGGCTATGCCATATACATTATCAGGCAATAGCCATCCGGGGGAAGATAAACGCGACTCTTCAATTGCTAGGCGTGCTTTCGCTGCGACATGAAGAGCTCAATATAATCCGCATCTGATATTTTTTTAGTTTCTGATTCTCAGTGGGATGTATCGGGTGCCGCGGATCAATGGGGAGTAGTTCGGCAATTCCCGAAGACGTTGGAGTTGCGCACACCGCCGGATTATGCAGAAGTACACAATATGAAACGACAATTCTGAACAAGGAGTCTGAGTATGGATTTCAAACTTACCGATGAACAGGTCATGCTCAAAGAAACGGCAAGAAAATTTGCCGAAACAGAGATCAAGCCCTTGATCCCTGCAATGGAGGAAAAGAAGAGGACGCCGAAAGAATTGATCAGGAAGATGAAGGAGCTCTGCTTTTACGCCATTCAGTATCCTGAGCAGTATCAGGGTGTCGGCAGCACCTATCTCGAGTATGTCATCATGATGGAGGAAGTCTCCCGTGTTTATTGCTCGATCGGCGGTCACATCTCCGTGAACAACCTCTGCGCCGGGACTATTAATGATTTCGGCACGGACGAACAGAAGAAAAAGCATCTTCCGGACCTCATCATGGGGGATGCAATCGGCAGCTTCGCATTCACTGAGCCCTCCACAGGGTCCGACCCTGGCGCCATTCGCACGACGGCTGTTCGCCAGGGGGATTACTGGGTAATCAACGGGGAGAAAATCTTTATCACCAATTCCACCATCCCCGGCTACATCGTTCTCTTCTGCAAAGATGTGGAAATCGGCGGGAAGATCACGAACATCATCGTTCCCAAGAACTCGACCGGTTATTCCACCCCCAAACTTGTAGAGAAGATGGGGATGAATGGCATGGAAGTCGCCGACGTTGTCCTTGAGGACGTGAAAGTGCCTTTCGAGAACACGACGGGAGGCGAAAAGGGTCGGGGCCGCGGGTATGAGATTCTAACGACGGAGATCTCGGTTGGCAAACTCGGTATTTCCGCTCAGTGCGTCGGCATGGCTCAGGCGGCTCTTGAGGAATCCATCAAATATGCCAAGGAAAGAGTGCAGCGCGGCAAACCCATCAACAGTTTCCAGACTATCCAGTGGCATCTTGGCGAGATGTCGGCTGATGTCCAGGCGGCCCGCCTGATGGTTTACTGGACCGCTTTTAATCGATCGCAGAAGAAAAATATCCTTTTTGACTCGGCGCGTACGCGTCTCTTCGCATCCCAGGCGTGCCACCGGACTGTGAGCAGCGCTATGCAAATCCACGGCGCCTTCGGTTACACTAAGGAGTTCATCGTCGAGCGGATCTTCCGCGACATGAAGCTTGCGGAAATTTACGAGGGTGTTAACGAAATCCAGAGGGTCATAGCGGCCTCTGAATTCCTGCGCTAAGCGCCCCCGAATAAGTATCGATTTCAGGAGGAATGTATGGATAAAAAGTATCAGTACCTCTTGCTTTCCGTGGAGGACAAAGTCGCAACGGTCACCATCCATCGCCCAGACAAGGGGAATGCCCTTGCCCCCGAAGTTCTCATGGAAATCGAGGCGATGTTTGCGTCGCTCTGCCAGCGCCAGGACGTCCATGTCATCGTTTTCACCGGCGGCGAGAAATATTTCTCCGCGGGGTTCGACCTCAACATCATCCGCAAACTCGAAAAAGTGTCGAATGAGGAGTACACGGCGCTGTTCCACCGGGCTTACAGGGCCATCCTGTTCTGTGACCAACCCGTCATCTGCGCTGTAGGCGGGCCCGCCATTGCCGGTGGATTCGACCTGACGCTGATGTGCGACATCCGCTATGCCTCCGAAAGGGCCAAATTCGGCCAGCGTGAAATCGTTCTTTCCCTGACGCCGATCATGGATCCCCTCTGGCGAATCATCGGAATGGGCAATGCCAAGGAGGTGGCTCTCACGGGCAGGATCTACGATGCGCAGGAAGCTCTGCGCATGGGCTATGTCACGAAAGTGTTCCCCGAGGGCAAGCTTCTCGAATCCGTCATGGCTATTGCGAAAGAGATGGCGACTTACGACCGCATGTGCCTGAAGGAAACGAAGCAACTGGCGAACAAGATCATCAGCGAGGACATGGACGGCGCGATGCGCGTCCAAGAGTGGCTGTTCCGAACCTACATCGGCTCCGAGGACAACCATCAGAGGATCGACGCCCTCCAGGCCAAGCTGGCGGCGGCCAGGAAAAATAAGTGATATTCATATGTTGACCATTGCATAAGGAATGGGACAGCTTTGGTCTCGCAAACCTTGCGGATTAAGCATATTTCGGACAAGGACCTGTATCGTTACTTATGCAAGATCAACAATATCACCACGAATAGCACCCGAGTCGAATGGCGGGCATCTGCAGCTTTCTACGGGCAGATGCCCGCCCTACCTCCTTAATATCAATCAAATTCTTTTCTAGGCTCGCTCCTAATGAGAACGTCCTCTGAGCGTACAACCAATTGATGTTGTCGCAGTATTCGGGAGTAGAGGAGGGACAAGATGAAGGTTACGGCATTTAACTGCAGTGCGCG
>JAAZOO010000044.1 GCA_012797715.1 Geobacteraceae bacterium
CCTGAAGACGATGTTTGTGCATGAAGCTTAACAAAAACAATGACTCAGCCCTTGTGTCCTGAAAATTTACACAATCCCAGCTATTTGATGCCTCGCCAAAAAGATAATCATATAAATAATTGCTGACTTCTCTTTCTCTCCCTCTCGTCGTGAATACATCCAGGTAATCGGACGCTGTTTCCGGGGTGCCTATAAAACTAATCTGTCTCATGAATGAGGGACCTACCTTGATTGCGCTTTTGTACCAAGGCGCTATCCCAACCAGCCTGTTGCCGTCATCATAAACTTTGACTACGAAGAGTTCCCGTTTTTCATTGATAAAACACTCCGCCCATGAATATGCCCATTCCCATGTCAGGAAGATTGAATTGGATATCGATCCTTCGAGAAGTTTGTTCCATTGCTCCTTAATAGCCTTTAATTCCTGGATTGACGCGACAACCTCAGCTCTCATTTCAATTCTCTCCGGATATAAGGCAGGCTGTTCTCAACACGAATTCAATATTGCCGCGATTAGATAATCTTCACACTGGCTTACCGGCTGAGACACGTAGACAATCTCCCAGCTTTCACTGTCATTTCGCGATAATGTATTTAGCTCTCTTACTGAGGGACACGCTGTATTCCACAATCTTCGTGGGGGCCAGAGACAAAAGCACGAAGATAAATAGTTTCGGCTGGAATATATTGTATCGCAGGCTCTTAATGAAATATGGAGCAGAGGTCCCTCCATCGACGAACAATTTCGTTCGTCCCACCCAGTTGTATGAGTCACTCAGCCTCCGCCGAATCATCCACCGGGGCAGATGAATTTCATCGCGGGCCATATCGTACATTCTCGTGACTGTCCGAAGGTTATTGGCGGCGATCCAGCCGATATGCTCGGGCTGGGTGAGCTGGTCCGCGCCGCCGACCTGGTAGCGTATCGAAGGCACATCGATGTATGCAACATCCCCGGCACGGCACGTTCGAAAGTGGAAATCATAATCCTCACCGCTCTTAATCAGTTCCACGTCAAAGAGCCCCACCTTTTTCTGGCGTGCCCGCCGGAGCAGGACCGTCGAAGTGTGAACGAGATTTCCCATGAACATCCAGGAGAAGATGTTTCCCGAGTAACATTTCTTCCCGGAGAACCTTTCCGGACAGCCCGCCCAGACGCCAGCGAGAGCCCTGCTCTCACTGAAATGCTTGTCTCTGTCGAAGTACAAATAAGCCGCGTACATCAACTGTATATATGACTCATGCAGCGTCCTGCCGTTTTCATCGAAGGCCATCATGTCCGTCCACACCATCCCGGCCTCAGGGAAAGCGCGGAGGGTACTGAGCTGCGCTTCCAGCTTCCAGGGAAGCCATGAATCGTCGCTGTCGAGAAAGGCAATGTAATCCCCCGTCGCCTCTTCGAGCCCCCTGTTCCTGGCTGCCGACACGCCCGCATTGGACTGGTATATGTACCTGACCCGACCGTCCATCCTGCAAATGACTTCGCGGGTGTTGTCCCTCGATCCATCGTCAATTACTATGACTTCCACGTTCTCATGAGTCTGGGACAAGACCGATTCCACCGCGGTCTTGCACCTCATCGCCCGGTTATACGTGGGGATGATGACGCTTACGAGGTCTTTGCTCACAGGCTGGCCTTTCTCAAGTCAGGCGCTCTTTTCCGACCGTTTCATAGCGGTATGTTTTTACGGATCAACGGGCCCATGGTGTTTGCCAGGAAGAGAGGCATCGACTGCCACAACTCTTCGCCCTTCTTTCTGAAGCGGTAGGCTTTTACCCCGGCCGGACTCCCTTTGTCCGCCTCTAAACCACTCTCATACCAGTATAGTGTCGATGGCTTTGCCCCCCACTGCTCCTTGAATTTATAGGTCCCTTCGTTCGGCGTCGATCGACCAAAGTCGAACTGCCTGTACCCGGCGTCCGTCACGTACTCAAGGAGCGACCAGTAGAGAAGCATGTTCGGACTGACATGGTTATAGGCCTTCAAGGATGACGCCCAGATAATCTCGACCGTCTGCCTGAAACGGAAAATGAGGCCTGCGGCCGTCGCAGCATCTTTGTATCTGACGACCCCCAACCGGACATGGTCGCCGAATTCCTTCAAAATGTTTTCAAACAGCTTCCTGGAATGAACCGGACTGCCCAGGTCCCGCATATTGATGGAAAATACCTGATAATATTCGTCCAGCAGTTCCGCCCCACCGATGACCGCCACCAGGCCCTCTTTCTGGGGCTTTCGAATCTGGCTTCGAAGTTTCGACTTGAAAGATTCGAAGAGCTTTGTCGAGGATTCAGGCAAATCGAGCACCATTCTGACCTTGTGGGTTACGGGATCAGGCACCGGTTTTCCCTGTGTCGCGTCGACTCCTTGTCCGTTCGTCCAGGAAAGGGGGTGAATATGCCTGAATTGCAGATTTCGGACCCTCTGTTTCCGGCCCAATCGCATGGCTTCCTCAAAAAGCAGCTTTTCCGTGTGCTCATCATCAGCCAACAGACCGCCGTAATTGAGGAATGGCATGGATACCAGAGAATTGCCAAACAGGAGACTCTTGATATGGACAAGCGGAAGGACGCCCCTGATCGTGCCACGACGCTCCTTATCGTCTGTTTCCGCAACGAGATAATAGGCCGGGTGGCCGTACGTGCCTCGTATGACCTTCCCCCATCCGTACAGATGACAAAGCGTTGCTGCGGGATGTCGAAAGACATAGTCATCCCAATATTGCGCATCGTCACCCCCGCTCAACCTAATTCGCATGGGTTACCGCCTCTATGATCCTCTTGATGTTTTCCCTGTCCGCCGCAGATACCCCTGAATGAACGGGCAATGTGACAATGGATCCCGCTATCTTTGTTGCGTACTTGTACTCTGTGTCGTCCGCCAAAACCTCTCTTAGTTTCGGCAACTGATTCAACGGGGTCGGGTATGACCCGGTTGCGCCGGTTCCTTCCGCCACCAGTCTCTCGAGAATGCCGGCCCTCAAATCCCTGTCATCGATGATCAAGGGGTATCTCAGATATGGGTATTCATTGCGACGGCTGCCGATATGCCTGAGGCAGCCCTGCGACAAGTTGTCCGAGTACCACTTTGCATTCGTCCCCCGGGTTTCTTTTTCCTTTTCAAGACCGGGAAGCATCGTTCCCAGGAGCGCGGCCGCGACACTCAACCCTCTTGCCGTCGAGAATTCCGGCTCAAAGACCGTCCCTCCGAGATTGAGAAAGGGGAGCATCTGGGGAATCCAGTAGAGCCTTGGATTCGAAAAGAGGACGTAAGC
>JAAZOO010000564.1 GCA_012797715.1 Geobacteraceae bacterium
GAGTCCGGGAAAGGATGCGGGACCCGGGGCATCGGAGGCGAAGATGTCGTAGGGAATGCTCAGGTGGGCAGGGCCCCGGGGAATACCCAAGGCCGTGGTGAGGGCCGCAGCCAGCTTTCTTTCCAGCTGGTTGGGGTGCGTCACCATGGAGTTGTAGCGGGTGCAGTGGTCGAACATGCCCATGATGTCTACACCGTCCCGGGAAGAGTCCTGGAAACAGCCGAAGCTGAATTCCGGTATCTTCGTCTGGGGAGTGAGGACCAGCATCGGCACCTGCTCGGCATAGGCCGAGGCTACGCCGGTGATCAGGTTGGTGGCGCCGGGACCGGTGGTGGAACAGCACACGCCTATCCTGCCGCTTTCACGGGCATACCCGTCCGCAATGAAAGCCGCGCCCGCCTCATGCCGGGTGAGGACCGCGCGGGGTCCTCCCCTGCGCTCGCTGCGGGCCAGGGCGTCAAACAGCGGACCCAGCGGCGTGCCCGGTATGCCGAAGACATACTCCACGCCGAAACGCTCCAGGTACTCGACAATCAGATCACTCATGGTCATGACGAATCTCCTTGTTCCACAAAAAAAATAATGCCCCTGAAGGGGCACGGGACAGTGTGCGGCAAGAATGTCTAGCCGGTATAGTACCACTTTTCAGGGAAACTGAAAGACGATTTTTTTCGGCAGGGATTCCACTCCAGGCATCTCCGCAGGGGTCATCACCGCAGTTTTTTTTGCATTTCGCTTCGATCCGGCCCGGAAAAGGCAGGGTAGCGCACTATGGGGGAACGGGGAGAACAGGCAAGGGTATTCTTCCCGGGGAGGGAGAGGCGTGGCAGGGTGGGGAGACCGGGTGGGGAGAGGCATGGAGCAGACGGTTACAGCTTGTTGATGAACACCTCGCGGGGCCGGCTGGTCCCGTCGGAAGGACCGATGATCCCCTCTTGTTCCATGCGTTCGATGATGCGTGCGGCGCGATTGTAGCCGATGCGGAGGCGGCGCTGGACCATGGAGATGGATGCCTGGCGCGTCTCGGCCACCAGGGCGACAGCGTCGTCGTACCGCTCGTCCACCAGATCCTCGTCCTCTTCCTTGTCGCTCGTGTCCTTCATTTCCAGGATCGCTTTTTCGTAGACCGGCTTTGCCTGCTTCTTCAGAAAATCCACGACCCGCTGCACCTCCGCGTCCGAGACGAAGGCACCGTGGATGCGCTGCAGCTTGGCCGTCCCCGGCGGAAGGAAAAGCATGTCGCCGGCGCCCAGGAGGCTTTCGGCGCCGTTGCAGTCCAGGATGGTGCGGGAATCTATCTTTGAAGAGACCTGGAAGGAGATGCGGGCCGGGAAGTTGGCCTTGATAAGGCCGGTGATAACATCCACGGACGGCCGCTGGGTCGCCAGAATCAGGTGGATGCCCGCTGCCCGGGCCATCTGGGCCAGGCGCGCAATGGACTCCTCCACCTCGCGGCCCGCCACCATCATCAGGTCCGCCAGTTCGTCCACCACGATGACAATATACGGCAGCCTGCCGTGCTCCAGCGGCTCATCCTGCTGCACGGGAGGCGGGAACCCCACCGCCTCGGACTCGGCCGGGCTCTCCACCACCTCGTCCATGACGATGGTCTCGCCTTCGGCGCTGCCCCCTTCTTCGCTCTCCTTTTCCAACTTCTTGTTGTAGGAGTCCACGTTGCGGACTCCCTTGTCGCTCATGAGGCGGTAGCGGCGCTCCATCTCCTTCACAGCCCACTTCAGGGCGAGGGATGCCTTTTTCGGATTGGTGACCACCGGTAGAAGCAGGTGGGGGATCCCCTCGTAGATGGA
The DNA here is from genome assembly GCA_012797715.1 of Geobacteraceae bacterium. Classification (GTDB taxonomy): domain Bacteria; phylum Desulfobacterota; class Desulfuromonadia; order Geobacterales; family Geobacteraceae; genus RPRC01. The sequence goes on from JAAZOO010000564.1 coordinate 1,809, forward strand.
GAGCTCCAGCATCTTTGGATCGACCATGATGATCCGCACGTCCTGGGGTGTCGCGGTGTACAGGAGGGACAGAATCATGGTGTTGATGGAAACCGATTTCCCCGATCCGGTGGCGCCGGCAACCAGGAGGTGGGGCATGCGGGCAAGGTCGGTGACCACCGGCATCCCGGCAATGTCCTTTCCCAGTGCCATGGGGAGCTTGAGTTTACCCCGGTGGAACTCCTCGGCGGCGAAGATTTCCCGGAGAAAGACCATTTCCCGCTCCCTGTTGGGAACCTCGATTCCCACCACACCCTTGCCCGGAATGGGCGCAACGATGCGGATGGAAAGGGCCTGCAGAGCCATGGTGAGATCGTCGGACAGATTGGCGATACGGTTCACCTTGATGCCGGGTCCGGGCGCGTATTCGAACATGGTGATGACCGGTCCGGGATGGATTTCTGTCACTTCCCCTTCCACGCTGAAGTCCCGCAGTTTCTTCTCCAGGAGCCGGGCATTCATGGTGAGGACTTCCCTGTCCACACGCCGCCGGGTCTCCGGCGGGGTATCCAGGAGTGACATGGGGGGCGTCTGGTACGGGCCCTCCGCCTTTGCGAACTCGAAGGACTCCTGTACCGGAGCGGTCTTGGCCTCATCCCGCTTTTTTTCCTTTTTTGCCGCCGGAACAGGCAAAGGGAGAGTCACGGAGGGGGGGTGTATGCGGGGCGACGGCCGTTCCACGCCAGGCTCATTCCTGTCGCGGAGCTGGCGGTTCAGCTCCTGTTTCTCCCGGTAGGCGGCCCAGCGGCTTTTGAGGGAGGCGATTCCCCATCCGGCGAACAGGACAAAGGAGAACCGGGACAGGACCATGACGGAAACGGCAAGCACGGGAAGAATCAGGAGGAGGGCGCCGGGGACGCCGAGAAACGTCTTCAGATAGCGTGCAGCGTTGAAGCCGATGAAACCGCCCGTCTGTACCTTCTGCCCGAAGAGCGAGGTCGTCTCCAGGTCGAAGGCAAAGAGCGCGGCAAGGGCAACCAGGAAGACGAGGAAACCGACCCCCTTGTAGGCCCTCCACTTCAGTTCCTTGAAGCGCAGGAGCCGGTAGGAGATGAACAGGAGCACACAGGGAACGGCAAGGGATGCGAGTCCGAACAGTTGCAGGAGCAGGTCCGACAGGTACGCGCCCGCCGTGCCGCCGAAATTGTGGACCTTCGCTCCGGTTGCATAGGTATTGAACGACAGGTCGTCCGTATTGTACGACAGAAGGGCGATCAGGAGGAAGAGACCCGCCGCACCCAGCACAATCCCCTTGATCTCCTGGAACAGTCTCGCTTTTCTTTCAGCGTTCATGGTGTTCACCCGGCCACTTCGGTATCAGGGTGGGGCAGTCCCCTGTCCCTACCCTGCAGCGGCTGGAATCGGAGGTTACGAGCGGCCACGGAGGGCCGCCCCTGCGAAACAAATGCCTTTCGCCCTTCCTTCTTCGCCTTTCGCCCGCCTTTGTCACATCTCCAGAATCACCGGCAGGATCACCGGCCGGCGCTCGATGGTCTTGTTGAAGAAACGGCGCAGCACCCGGCGCACCTCCATCTTCACCTCGTTCCAGTCGGCCATTACCTCCAGGTTCACGCCAGCCAGGGTGTCCAGCACGATCTTTTTCGTTTCGTCCAGGTACTCCTGACTTTCATCCTCGAACACGAAACCGCGGCTGACGATATCCGGGCCGTAGATGATCTCTCCGGTCCCCTGGTTGATGGCGATGATCACCACCACCATGCCGTCCTCGGACAAGTGCTTGCGGTCCTTGAGAACAATGGTCCCCACATCGCCTATCCCCTTGCCGTCCACGAAGACCCGTCCCGACTCCACGGCACCGCTTATCTCCGCCCGGCCGTCGGCGAAGGTGACGACATCCCCGTTCACGGCCAGGATACAGCGTTCCGGGGCGATGCCGACCTTGCGGGCAAGGCGGGAGTGGCTCACCAGGTGCCGGTATTCTCCATGAATGGGAATGAAGAAGCGGGGCCGCGTCAGATTGATCATCAGCTTCAGCTCTTCCTGGCTGGCGTGTCCCGAGACATGCACCTCCGAGACTTTCTCGTGAAAAACCTCGGCCCCCCGCCGGTAGAGGTGGTTGATAAGGTCCGAAATGGTTTTTTCGTTCCCCGGTATGAAGCGCGAGGAGAGGATGACCGTGTCCCCGCGCTCCAGCTTGATCTGCTTGTGGTCGTCCATGGCGATGCGGGTCAGGGCGCTCATGGGCTCCCCCTGGGAGCCGGTGGTGATCATGCACACCTCCTCCTTGGGGAGCCGGGGAAGCTCCTTCAGGTCCATAAGGAGGTCGTCTGGGATGCGGAGGTAGCCCAGGTCCCTGGCTATCTGCACGTTGGCCAGCATGGAGCGGCCGTTGAGGAGCACCTTGCGGCCGCAGCGGGCTGCGGCATCCACCACCTGCTGCACCCGGTGGATGTTGCTGGAAAAGGCTGCCACGATAATCCTGCCCGCGCAGTGGGGAAATATCTCGTCGAACGCCTCTCCCACGTACCTCTCCGATACGGTATACCCCTCACGCTCCACGTTGGTGGAATCCGAGAGGAGGGCCAGGACACCTTCTTCGCCGTAGCGGGAGAGGGCGGCCAGGTCGGTAAGCTGGCCGTCCACCGGCGTCTGGTCCAGCTTGAAGTCTCCGGTGTGGATTATCATTCCTTCGGGGGTACGGATTGCCAGGCCGCAGCCATCCACGATGGAGTGGGCTACGCGGAAGAACTCCACCGCGAAATCGCCGGCGGTGACGGTATCGCGCGGCTTCACCACCCGCAGGTCCACGCAGGTGTCGAGGCCGTACTCCTTGAGCTTCTCCCGTACGAAACCGAGGGTGAGCGCTGTTCCGTAGAGGGGGGCCGGGAGTTCCGGCAGTATGTAGGGGAGGGCTCCGATATGGTCCTCGTGACCGTGGGTCAGGAATATCCCCCGTATCCGGTCGCCCCTGTCCCGCAGACAGGAGATGTCCGGGATAACCAGATCGATGCCGAGCATGGAGGGCTCGGGGAACATGAGGCCGCAATCCACCACGATGATGTCGTCTCCGTGCTCGTAGACCATCATGTTCAGGCCGATTTCGCCCAATCCGCCCAGGGGGGTGATCTTCAGTCCGCTCTTTTCCGTTGTGTCACTGGACATGGCTTCTTTTGGCAACCAGCTTGGCAATCTTTGTATCACACAGGGCGATCCAGTGCGTGCCCGGAGACGTGAGCCCCCGCACCGCATACCAAGAACTGCGCAGGGATCGGTAGGCGACGAGTGCCCGCTCTCCGTCTCTATTCCGTTCCATCTCCTCACCGAGAGCCCAGAGCCGGCCGGCGGATCTATCCACCAGGGGACTCCACGGCGTATACATGCGGATGGCCGTCTCGTACCCGGCAACGGCTGCAATGAAGTCACCCCGGGAACGGGCCTCTTCTCCCCGCGAGAACTGTTCCTTTTGCCGGGCCAGGGTGTTTCCCCAAAGGAGGGCGATACCGGAGAGCGCGATGATGATTCCATGAACGGCGATTCTTTTCAGGGTTTCCATGGGAGAGTTCATCCTGTGAAAAAACCGGGCGCCCCCAGCAGCAGCGTCCCGGAAAGTGACAGGAGAACACCGGCGAGGACAGCGGATGCGGCAAGGATACCCGCAGGCCCCTTCAGCCGGTGAGCAGCGGGAATCCCCCACGCCGCCAGTGCGATGCCAACGGCAATCTGTACGCCGTTCACCAGCATGATTCAGCTCTCCAGACCCCTTTCGATAGCTTCCCTGACCCGGTCGATGAGCTCGTCCCGCTTTTTCCCGGTCGCCCCTCCCGTGGGGATGGGATCACCGAAGGCAATGGCAATCGTGCCGGGATGGACCACCAGTCGCTTTGCGGGATTGACCCGTGCACTTCCGTTGATGGTGAAGGGAACGATGGGGACGCCGGCCCGTGCGGCCAGCAGAAACCCGCCCCGCTTGAAAGGGAGCAGATTTCCGTCCATGCTGCGGGTCCCCTCCGGAAAGATGACTACGCTCACCCCTCCCCGGATCTTTTCCGCGGCACTCTCCATGGTCTTCAGAGCACGGCGTCCATCGCTCCGGTCCAGGGGAAGATAGCCGGCACGCTTCATGGCATAGCCGAATAACGGTATCCGGAACAGCTCCTCCTTGGCTATCCAGCTGAAGTGGCGGGGCAGACCCGCATAGAGGGAAAGGATATCGAAATTGCTCTGGTGGTTGCCCATGAAGATCACCGGAACGCCGTCCGGTATCTTCTCCAGACCGGAGACTTTCACCGTGGCCCCGGCAAGAAACAGCGCGACCCGTCCCCAAAATTTTCCATAATTGTGCAAAAACCTGCCCGTCGGATCAAGGAAGGTAATGGGGACGCCGGTAAAAATGATGAAAAGGGTGAAGGGAACGAACAGCAGGAGAAAAAAAATGGCGCGCACCATACGGACGTACACTCCCTCGAGATATGGTTCGTAAGGTACTTTTTTTTCCCGTTTGAGTCAATGGATAGTATCCAGGTACGAAGAAAGCGCCTCCAGAGGTGGCCAGCGGCGTCCCTTGCCGGAACTCCCTGATTGTTTCACGGCGCTCCCTTTCCGCGCGGCACGGCTGCATGCCTGCACATACCGTGCAGCCTATGAACCGGAATGGGGCGGGCAGGACCGGCCTTCATTCTACTTCTCCGACTCTCCCCGCCTCTCGCGGGATGCGTATTCCAGACGAGTCGATTCAGGTAGCATGAACCGGAGTAACAGCTATCCACGGCATCTTTTTCCTGCCAGGTGAACATTCGTTTTGCGTGCACGGTGAATTTAAGGTATCATGCGACCCGCTACGAAACCCCATCCGCCCATCGGACACGGCCCTCTGGTTGGGGCATCTCCGGTGGCGCGTTCTTCCCCCACAGAAAAGGAGTTCGCATATGGCAAGTCTCAACAAGGTCATGCTGATAGGAAATCTCGGGAGGGACCCGGAAGTGCGCTACACCACATCGGGTACGGCAGTGGCGAGCTTCTCTCTCGCAACCACGGAAAAGTTCAAGAACAAGGCGGGGGAATGGGAAGAAAGAACCGAATGGCACACTATCACCATGTGGGGCAGGCTCGCCGAAATTGCCGGAGAATACCTTTCCAAAGGAAAAAACGTCTACATTGAAGGACGTCTCCAGACAAGGAAGTGGCAGGACAGGGACGGACGCGATCGCTATACCACCGAGGTGGTTGCGGACAAGATGCAGATGCTCGGCGGAAGAGGCGAAAGCGGCGGCCGTCAGGCACCTGGGAAAGCGGCGGAAGAAGCAGGGGTATTCGGGGGCTCACCGGGGTATGAAGAACCCTCCTTCAATCCGGACGACGACATCCCGTTCTGAAAAAAGGATTGCGACTCTGCCGCAATCTCAACCCGGTTTTTCCCGGCATTTTTTGCCCGATACAGGGCATGATCCGCCCACCTGACCAAAGCATCGGGCGTCGTGCCGTTGTCGGGAAACGATGCAATTCCGATACTGACCGAGATTCTCGAGTCATTTACGGACAATGCCTCAACCTCGCGGCGAATCCTGTCCCCAAAGGCTGAGGCACATGTCCCGTCCCAGGCGGCGGGGCCTTCCATCCTGGACCTGACGGGAGTTTCCGGCAGAATCACGGCAAACTCATCTCCACCGAAGCGGCAGGGGACATCGATATCATAGGGAGGGGCCGTTTCACTTCGCCGCGAGTTCCTGCGAAGAATCCGCGCCACCTCGCGCACCAGCCGATCGCCTTCCAGGTGGCCGAAGGTATCGTTGTATTTCTTGAAATCGTCCACATCGAGGAAGACAACCGAGAATTCATGCCCATAGCGGAGGGAGCGTTGAATTTCGCTGTTGAGCTCCTTGAAAAAGTAGCTCTTGTTGTACAGGTTCGTCATCTGATCCTTTATTACCAGGTGTTTCATGCTCTCTTCCCAGCATCGACACGCACAGACCACCGTATAGCCTACGAAGGTGACTACAGCGCCCAGACTCACGACCCATGACCAGACGAGAGTGCAATACAGGGGCTGCCCCACCCCGGCTGATAGCGCGGTGGAGACGGAGAACGGGGGAGAGCGGAGACAGACGAATAGGCCGAACACGGCACTCGCCAGAACCCAGTATCCCATGCAGTCCCTTTTCTTCTCGAGAAGGACAACGGACTCGATGGCAAGAAAAGGGTACAAGGACCAGAGGGGGCTCAGAGCACCGCCGCTATAACGGATTGAAAGGGCCAGCAGGAAACTGTCAAGGACAACCTGAAGGGGATGCACCCAGGAAAAGTGACTCAATTCGCGATACAGCACGCGGTACAGGATATTGCACGAAACCGCGACGGACAGGGTGACGGCAAGGGGTGTCGGCGAGAAGAAATCGGCTGTGGAGAACGGGGAGCTGCGAAACAGGATTCCCGCATAGAGCCCGTAGGCACACTGGACCATCACCAGAATCCAGCGGATCCAGATGACAAGAAGCATGCGACCGCGCATGACCCCCAGCTTTTCCAGTTCTTGACTCGTCGGATCGCCACGGTAGAATGCAAAGCGACGGACCAACGCCTTGAAGATTCTGGTCTGCTCCATGCACCTGATGCTCATTGTTTCGTACCGGGGAAGTGATTCCCGCACATTTCACAGAATCACGGCATGCCACACCGTTCAGTGGCCATATAATATCGCAAAGAAATATTATGTCAAGAGAAAATAATCACATGGAGATAGCAAGAAGAATCAAGGAGATTCGTCTCTCCAGGGGGCTGACTCAACAGGCGTTCGCTAAAAAGCTCGGAATCGTGCAGGGTTTTCTCAGTGATGTGGAACGGGGAAAGAAACACCCCTCCGACACGCTTCTCATCGCACTGTGTCATCTCTATGAGATTAACGAAGAGTGGCTCTTCACGGGAGCAGGGGAGATTTCCCGCAGAAGTATACGCCAGGAGGAGATCGATCGCATCGCGGCTTCGAGGACAACCCTCCTGAAGAGGGTGCCGCCCGAGTTTCCCGAAGGAATAACCGAGGACGACATATATGACCGGATATCTCTCCCCGGAGTGCCGGAAGGGTGCTATGCCCTCTTTTTTTATGGCGATTTCATGGCTCCCACCATCAACGACGGCGATCTGGTTCTCTTCACTGCATGTGAGGAGTTCAGCAACGGAGACATTGTCCTGCTGAACAATCTATGGGGGGAGACTATCCTGCGGAGATACCGGATCCGGGACAACGAGGTGATGCTGGCGCCCGACAACCCCCTGTACCGCCCCTTTCGCCTGGAGCGGCGTACACGGATTTTCGGGAGGGTCCTGGAAGTCTGGAGAAAAATCAAGTTCTGATCAGTGCGGGTTCTTTGCAAACAGAAATCCCGCTGCCCCGTGAAGGCAGCGGGATTTCCCGTTTCGCCACGAAAATGGTGATGGAGCGGGTTCAATCAGGGCCGGACCATCCTGAAGCAGGTCACTTCTGGACCCAGCGTCCGTTTGCAAGCTGAATCCACCACCCCTTTTTCGCTTCCTCCCGCTTGGTCTCGGCAAAGGTCGCAGCCGCCTTGCCGAGCACCTGTCGCAGGGCTTCCTTGCTTTCCGGCTGCTTGTTGATGCGCAGTATCGCCTTTGCCATGTTCACGATAACGGTTTTCCGGTTGCCGTTCTCAGCCTGAACCAGGGCCTGGGCAACTCCCGCCTTTGCCGCGTCACGCACCACAACACTGCCGTCCGCAGCCTCCCCGACCGCCCCGCTGTCTCGGAGCGCATTCAACTGGGGAAGGCGCCCCCTCATCTCGTCATACGCATTCTGCACCTCGGGAATTCCGGACAATTCGGACGCAAGCCGATCAGCAATGTCGTCCTGGGCGTGTGCCTCACCCACAAAGCTGAAGGAGGGGAGAAGGCTCACCGGCTTTTTTTCCGGCGCGCCCTGCTCTCCGGCCGGAGGCGCCTCCGCCGGTCCCTGCTGCTGACCCTGCTTCAGAAGCATTTCGTCCAATGATTTGTAGGCCTGCTTCACATCCTTTTCCGGAAAATATACATTAACCGTTATGAACGCGCATGCCGCAAGCAGCCCGGCTACGCCGGCCACGGCCCACCGTGCAAAAATCCTTTTCATCGTGACCTCCCTTTGCTGATGTCCAATTACGGAGAACTATACCACAGGGCGCTGCAAAAAAAACCTGCTTTCACCCGAAAAGCTGCCGGTGGATTCGTCCAAACCGAAAGGGGGATACCTGTACGTCCCCAAGCCGGCATCATCTATTCAAGCCATTTGAGATCAGTCTGTACCGGGGCTTCTCCGGCGCTTCCCACCTTCCCCCGTGCCGCAGCCTGACGGATAGAGTCCAGCAGATGCTCGAGAGAAATGCGGTTCTGCACGGGGACAACGGTGACGTTCAGGTCCTTCATGCCGAGGAAATTGGTATGGGAGATATCCAGCCTCTCAAACGTCAGGAATCCACCCCGCAGAAATGCAATGACCTCCCCGGTGTCATAGGCACGGTCGTTGGTGAACAGGAATCCCCGCAGCTTCTTGCCGGCCAGTTTCTGGAGAAATTCCTTGCTCACCGCCCTTTTCTCCCCCTGTACACTGCGCGTCCAGAGGTCGGCATAGCCGGCAAGTCCGCCGATCCCCCCTTCCACGTTCAGCACGCTGATGACGCCGTCAACCCTTCCCGTGATATATCCCTTGATTGCCGGAAACGATTCACAGAATTGCCTGAGGCTCACATCGTGCACCACTAGATCGGCGCCGTATTGGAATCCATTGCCATAGAGAAGAAAACCGCTTCCCATCATCCTCCCCCCATAGAGAGAGCCGTGTACGGAACCGATGGTCAGACCCCCCCGGTCCGCTGTCATGAAAAGAGAAACGGGTCCCGCCTCCAGCGCGCCGAAACGGAGAGCGCCTATCGTGAGGCCGGAACCGGCAGCGGGAGCGCCGAGTGCCTGGAGGAGCTTCGTGAAGTTCTCCCTGGTGAAACTGGAGCTGGAGCTCTTCCCCACGACTCCGGCCCCCGGGATATGGAGGGAGAGAGGGACCGTGCCGTTGACTCCGGTCACTGAAACCTTTTGCGAGGATATCTCCAGGGAGGCACCCTCGAGAGCAAGGCCTCCCCGTAACCGCACTTCCCGCCCCCTGATGTCAGCGGCGCCATCCAAGGAACAGGTCCCGTCACAGACTGCCTCCTGAAGAGTTCGGGGAAGCATGGCGGCGCCGGCATCCAGGAGGCTGTTGACAGGAGTCGCCGGCAGCGAGAAGGAGACGTTCCCCCTTCTTTCGGAAGAGGCGAAACGTTCCACTTCTCCGGAGACACGTGCCGTTACTCCCCGTCCGACCGTAACTGTCGCCTCCCTGATGGAGAGGTTCTCTCCGGAGATGCGGGAGTGGATGGTCAGACCGAGGTCCGAAACGAGGGTCCTGTTTCCTTCTCCCAGGAGAGAAATGCCGCTCCCGGTTCCGGAAAGGGTGGCGTGCAACCCGTCCCGACGGGCGAAGGTACCCGACAGCAAGAGACTCGCCGTACCGCCGGCAACGCGGGGTCGCGTCCCGGCCGGGAACAGTCCTTCCACGCGATCCAGCTGCTGATCCGAGAGCCGCAGAGAGAAGGATATCCCTCCCTCGGGGGACAGGAAATCGCCCCGAATCGTTGCATCCAGCTTCCCCCCGAGAGAGTCTCCGGTAAGGGTCGCGGTCGCGCCGGAGCCGGTGAAAATCACCCGGCCGGAAAGCGTTGCCGCCTCCTTTCCCCGAAAGGACAGCGTCGTGAGCGAAAAATCGGCCTCCCCCTCCATCCGAAGTTTCGGCACGCCGGGATAGAGGCTCCCGCGCACACGCCACCCCGTTCCCGAAACGGACACGTTTCCGGACCGGATCCCCACCCCAGCAACGGCACCATCCACCGGCAGGCCATTCCCCCCCCCTTGTACCCCGTGCAGCGGGAGACGGACGGTTGCGGAAGGGACGGCGGCCCTTGTTTCGCCGAATAAAACGTCCGTATTTCGCACGGTCAGCACATCGTCGGCAAGAGAATATCCCAGAGAAACGCCGCATGTCTTTCCCCGTACGGTCCCTTTGGCCAGGACAAGGGCACCTTCAGCAGCACTCCGCCCGCCGTACCGTCCGATATCCGAGGTAACCCTGCCTGTTCCCAGGGTAAAGCGCTCTCCCGCAAGGGAACCGGCCGCTGAGGAAACGGTGGCGGTGACACTTCCCGTGAAGTCGCGAACAGAGGAGCCGGAAAGCCGCGCCGTCACCTTTCCCGCTCCTGAAGAGAAAAGAACGGCAGTCAACGGCAAACGGGAGCTCAACGACTTCAGGGAAACGTCATCCGCACTGCAGGTAATCGAAAAGGGGCGAGAGAGGGCAGGAGCGTACTGAAACCGGCCTGTTACGGAAATGCCCGCGGCTACGGCCCGAACTGCGGACGACTCCACCCGGATGGGTCTGAAACGAGGGGAGAAACGGGCACGGAAAGGGACATCAAAGGAATCCAGCAGCATGCCGCCATCTCCCCCTCCGGAAAAAAGCCTGCCGTTCAGCATCCAGCCTTCTCCCGTCTTGACAAGGGAGAGATCGCCCCCCCCTCCCGCGATCAGGGCACGTCCTCCTCCGGCAAGGGACGCCGATCGGATGGAGAACTCTCCCTTTCCGGCGCGGACTCCTTCTCGCAGGCTCCCCTCCAGGTAGCAGCCGGGAGAGGAAAGGATTCCATCGACCAGGTATCCTCGCCGTAGGTTTTCCGGGATACTTCTCGACAGCTTGCCCAGCCGCACTGGATCCGGGACGATTTTCAGGGAAAATGCCCCGTCGCTCCTGATCCGGCGCATTGATCCGGAAACGCGGATTTTAGCACTATCATTGGCGGAGAGGGTGGCCTGCAGGAGGGAAGCCTCGTCGCGCCGAGTGTCCCAGCGTGCGGCAAAGTCGAGGGCTGTTCGGAGAGGAATCGTGTCGCTTCCGATTTTGAGTTGAAGACCGTCCAGGCCGCAATCGCCCCGGACGTCGAAAACACCATGGCGGAAATCGGCCGTCAGTATCACCCGGGCCCGGGCCGCGGCGGGGATGAATAGCCCCCCTCCCGCCTGCATCCCAAGGGGAGTCACGGAAATCGACGGGACACTCACCCAGGCACGGAAGGAAGGGGCAGGCCCCATGCGCCCCTCGGCCGTCACCCGAACCGGCGTGCCCGCGGAATCTTTGCCCGAGATAGCAATCTTTGCATCCGCAGTCCCCTGAGTGGAGACGTTCTCCACGTCCAGTCCCACCCCGTCCCAGCCGTACCCGTTCACGCGCAGGCCGGCGTTCCGGATGAGAAGCCGCCGGATGCGGGTCTCACCCCCCTTGGCCCGCTTCTTCGTGGTGAGGCGATCCAGAAATCCGGCATAATTCCAGGTACCTGCCGTATTCCTGGCAAGATTCACCCGCAGCCCATCAATCATGATGCTGGAAAAAGATGCCCTTCCGGTCAGGAGGGCCGCGGGATCAGGGGTTATGGAGATTGACCGGGCAGAGAGGAAAGCGCGCTCCTGAAATCCGGCAGGGCTTTCTATTGCCACCCTATCCACGTAGACGGTTCCGCCCGCAATGAAGAAACCCCCGACAGTAACGGCACGGTCGGTGTACCGGCACAGAAAACGCTCTATGACATCCGCCCCCAAGGGTGTGAGCAGAAGGATGCGGAGAAGGAGATAGAGGAAAAACCCCGCTACGGAAGCCGCAAGAAAGGCATGGAAGAAAATCGTCCGCCATGGCCGTTCTCCGTATTTTGCAGTCGTGTCTCCGTCAGCCATGCTTGACCCGCCGAGTGTTTTCCATCAGCCTGGATTGGGCGGATGAAATCATGCTTCTTCCACTCCGAATCCCCGTATTCTGCGGCTTCAGTCCATTTATGCCATAACCGGCGACTAGCCC
>JAAZOO010000565.1 GCA_012797715.1 Geobacteraceae bacterium
AAGCAGGCATGGTTCCTCGACTCCGTGGAGATCTACTGCGACGCCACAGCCGCCCTGGCGCGCGGCCTGTCCCTCGCAAAACCGGAATCCCGCGGTCTGCTGGCATTTCTGAAGTACCTGACGGATTATGCAGGGTCAACCCGCTTCACCTTGCTCCTGGAGGAAACAAAGCAGCTTAAGGCCGATCTGTCGGGGATACGGTACTGCATTCTCTTGAAAGGAAACACCATTGAGGTCCGTAAATACGAATCAGAGAATGACTATGGCGCGGATGTCGAGCAAACTTTCGAGAAATTCAGGCAGGGAACCGCAAACGACTACAGAGTCAACTTTTCCTCCCGGCCGGACATGAATCACGTCGAGGCCAGAGTGCTTGACCTGGTGGTCAAACTCCACCCCGAAGTATTCGCGCGCCTCGATAGTTACTGCGCTGACCGGGACAATTATATCGATGAAACAGTGGCGGCCTTTGACCGGCACGTGCAGTTCTACCTCGCGTATCTCGAGTACATTGCGCCATACAGGGCGCTGGGGCTCTCCTTTTGTTATCCGGAGGTCACGAACACAGACAAGGAGGTCCACAACCGGGACGGGTTCGATCTGGCCCTGGCGCACAGGCTCGTTGCCGCGAATTCTCCCGTTGTCTGCAATGATTTTCATCTGAAGGAGAAAGAGCGCGTCATCATAGTGTCCGGGCCGAATCAGGGCGGCAAGACAACCTTCGCCCGCGTCTTCGGCCAGTTGCATTACCTGGCCGCCATAGGTTGTCCCGTTCCCGGCACCGAGGCGCGGCTCTTACTGTTCGATAGCCTTTTTACGCATTTTGAGAAGCAGGAGGACATGAATAACCTCCGGGGAAGACTGCAGGATGATCTGATCAGGATACACAGTATCCTGAACGAGGCCACCCCAGGTAGCATCATCATAATGAACGAGATCTTCTCTTCCACAACCGTTAAGGATGCCGTCGTCCTGGGCAGAAGGATCATGGAAGCGATAATGGACCTCGATCTCCTCTGTGTCTGTGTAACATTCCTCGATGAGCTTGCCGCCCTCGGCGAGAAAACGGTGAGCATGGTCAGCACCGTCCTTGCCGAGGACCCGGCGGTGCGGACATACAAGATCGTCAGAAAACCCGCTGACGGACGCGCCTACGCGATATCGATCGCTGAGAAGTATCGGCTCGTATACAACTCCCTGAGGGAGCGGCTGCAGTCATGAAGGTCTTTCTCATGCACAGAAATGCGGATTTTGACCTGTACCAGGAATTGCCGTCAAATCAGCAGGAACTGACGGATGACCTGCAACTGGGAAAGATCTTCGACGCCATGGCGCTTGGTGACGCATTCCTCTTCGACGCCGCCAGGGCAGGCATCCTGTCCGCCTTGAAGAATGGCCCCGATACCATACTCTACCGCCAGGAGATACTGCAAGACTGCCTGAGAAACACCCCTATCATACTGGATATGTACCATATCGCGCTGGAATCCATCGAGAGCGAGAAGAAGAATTTCTGGGGTATCATGAGCAAGCATCCTTCTTCGATCCTGACGAGATCGATACAGGTGGTGCGGATGTTCGTTGACATGCTCAGGAAGCTGCGGAGAATTGCCGATCTAAATGCAGGCGCATTTCACTCGGAGGGGTTCACAAGGTTCTTCGGAATGCTCGAGGAAGAGCTGAGCGATGAATATTTCACAGAGATAGAGGATCACCTGAGAGAGCTTAAGTTCGGCAAGGGCGTCCTGATCAGTGCCGAGCTGGGAAAGGGAAACAAGGGCGACAATTACAGACTTCACAGGGTGCAGGATAGGAATGAAAAGTGGACAAGGCGGATTTTCGCCAGAAAGGCTCCGTCTTATTCCTTTTCGATCAGTCAGCGCGATGACAGCGGGGCGAGAGCGCTGGTGACTTTGAAGGATGCGGGGCTCAATCTCAGTGCCAACGCCCTTGCCCGGTCCACCGATCATATCCTCAGTTTCTTTACCGTTCTCCGAACAGAACTGGCATTCTATGTCGGCTGTTTGAACCTGCACCGACAACTGGTCGAAACGGGAGGACCGGTATCGTTCCCCATTCCCGCGCCCATTGGAGAACGCATGCACTTGTTCAGGGATCTGTATGACGCCGGCTTTGCCCTGACTATCCGACAAAGGATCACGGGCAACGAAGTGGACGCGGACGATAAGGACCTCGTGATCATCACCGGAGCGAATCAGGGAGGAAAATCCACCTTCCTGCGAAGCATGGGCACAGCGCAGTTGATGATGCAGTCCGGCATGTTCGTAGCGGCCGAGTCTTTTTGCTCCAATGTGTGTGACGGCCTTTTTACCCACTACAGGCGGGAAGAGGACGCAACCATGAAAAGCGGGAAACTCGATGAGGAATTGGCCAGGATGAGCGGCATCATAGATGTGATAACACCGAATTCAATGGTGCTCCTGAACGAGTCCTTTGCCGCGACAAATGACAGGGAGGGGTCGGAGATAGCCCGGCAGATAGTGAGCGCGCTGGTGGAGAGACGGAT
>JAAZOO010000566.1 GCA_012797715.1 Geobacteraceae bacterium
AACCCTGTGCAGTGCAATGATGTCCTCGGCCAGTTCGTCTTCGGGAAAGATGACGGCCAGGGACCAGCTGCTCGACGGGATGGGCGCGTAGTAGACCCAGGACTGCTTGCCGGCAGCCAGGACGGGAAAGGGGGCGAAACCGGACTCTCCGGCGACCATGCGTCTTCCGAGGTCCGCGAGGCGGGGGTCCCGGCGCTCCCGTGCCAGGTCGAAGATGGTTCCCTTCATGATGAGGCTCTTGTCGGGGTGGGTGACGACGGTCCCTTTTTTGGAAATGAGAATCCCGAAGCCGGTATGGAGAATCCTGATGGAAGAGACGATATCGCTGAGCTGGTCCAGGGAGATATCGGCCGTGACGACGCCCCGGAAGAGCCGGACGCTCCCCGCGTTCCGGAACAGGGGGACCGAATAGGTGGACATGAGGGTTTTCCCGAAGCCGGTATCGAAATACGGTTCGCTCCACACCGCCTTCCGGATGCGTTTCGGCTCCTGGTACCACTCCCAGTCGTAGTGGGCGGGTGCGTACGGGTCGGTGGCATGGAGAGTGCCGCCCTGCTTATGGAAATAGGGGGCGAAGTAGCGGATCTTCCTGCCGAGGGAGTAGGGTTCGAAGGCGAGGATGGCGCCATAGACCTCGGGGTTCTCCGTAACGGAGGCCCGCAGCATGCGGAGCATTTCTACCCGGGTCAGGGAGCAGTTCTCCAGCACGGACGCCATCCCCTCCGGTACGTTTTCCACCGCATTCAGGATTGACTCGATGCGGAAGACAGCGTTTCGGGCCAGGTTCTCGGCCCGTTCCCGGGTATCCTTCTCGATGGTGTTCCGGGAGAAGCGGTAGGTGTAGCCGAAAATGACGAGGAAGATGAATGCGCTGCTGGCGCAGCACAGGAGGATGAGCTTGAAGGCTATCCCCCGGTTCCTGAACATGGCTGTCACTCCCTGCCCGGAAAAGGAGCGCGCGCGGGAGGGGAGCCCCGCCCGTCCGCTCATGGAGCGCCGCTCCCGCCGCCCCCCTTCCCGCCGGGGAGAAACATCAGTTTCAGCAGGTTGCGCCCCTCTTCCCTGCGGTACTCTGCCCGGTCTGACATGGACCGGATGAGGAAGCAGCCGAGGCCGCCCACTTCCCGTTCCAGGATGTCCGCGGACAGGTCCGGTTCCTTTGCTTCCAGGACGTTGAAGGGGGTTCCTTCATCGGAGATGAGGACAGAGAAGGCCGTGTCGTCGCCGTCGCACCGTACTTCCACCTCTCCGCCGCCCTGGGGATAGGCGTACCTGCAGACCTTGACCACCGCCTCTTCCACCACCAGCTCCATATCCGGGAGACGGCGGGCAGCCCAGGGAATCTCCCCGGCGCACTCGGTCACAAATTCCAGGATGCCTGCCAGGTTTTCGATGCGTGCCTCATAGCGCACGCTCCGGGGGGGCATGGGTTCAGGCGACGCTCTTCAGCGCCGTATCAGGTGAATCGTGGAGCTGGAAAAGGGAGCCGAAGCCGGAGATCTCGAACACATCCTTTACGGGGCCGGTGACGCCGCTGAAAAGAAGCCGACCGTCCACGGCCTTCAAGGCCTTGGCCATGGCCAGGATGCTCCGCAGCCCTGCGCTGCTGATGTACACGAGTCCGGAAAAGTCGTTGACGAAGATTTTCTCTCCCTCGTCCATGAGACGGCGAAGGTGCTGTTCATACTCCGGTGCCGTAACGGCATCCATCTTGCCGGTGACCGCTACAATCGTCGCATTTTTTTCTTTTCGAACCTGGATATCCATATCCACCTCCTGGAAAAGTGTGTGTCAGAGCTTGAAGAAAGTGCGCAGCCGGGAAACGAGCGAATCACCGGATCCCTTGTCGACCAGCAGGGATTCCGTGAGGTCCTGTCGGGCATCCGGCAGGTCTTCCCGGAAAACCGGCTCGTCGGCCGTGATGCCGGCCACGGAGAAGACCGAGGGGCAAAGGGTGCCGACGATGAACGATCTGGAGACCACCGCGTTGTCTTTCAGGTAGATGTCAACCTCCTGGAAGTAGTTTCCCGTGAACTCCCGCAGGGTGAAGGGAATGGAGAGGGCGCTTTCGAACTCGGGAAAACGGTTCCGCAGGCCGTTCCAGTCGATTGAACCGAACCGCGCCTCCGCCTCTTGCAACGCCTTCTCGTCCGGTGTCTCGACGATGAAGAGGAGAGAGAGGTAGCGGGAGCCGGCCTTGCCCGGTTTCGGCCTGGAGATTTTGCACAGGCCTGACAGGGAACCGTCGGTAGTCGTCTCATCGCGGAAATCGAAAAAGGCGAGCATCTCTTCCGTGCGAAAGACATGGATGAATTCCCGGTACAGGTCGACGCCGGGTCCTTTTTTCATGGTGGTATCCTCCTTGTGTCGTGCCGTTATCGTTCCGCCGTGTCCAGCTCACTGCGGTGGTCCCGCCCCAGGTCGCTGCGCCGGAACCCGTCGCTTCGCGGAAGAACCAGATGGAAGTCGCCCGTTTCGTCCAGCGCGACCGAGGCGGTCTCTATCCGGCAGCCGAGGAGGTGGCCCCCGGCCTTCCGGTCCTGGGAAATGAAGTGGAAATGGTAGCCGGGCAGGTTAATCCCCTGCACGAAATCGGGAGAGCGGAAGCCGATGATGGTCCCCCGGATATGGCTGAATTCAAAGAGCGCCTGGTTTTTTACGGCCTCGGCCAGACCGGGATACGGCGTGCGCTGCGCTCCGACGCTGCGGGTCTGTATCCAGGGAAACGTGCCCTCAATCCGTACCCCGTAAAAGGCGTTCCGTGTGGGGAGGAGGGCGTCCAGTTCGCGCATCAGCCCTGCCATATCCCGAGAGCCGGATATGGTGAAAGCCTTGTCAGCGGAGAAGAACTTTACTACGGCGAAGGGGGTGCGCGCGTCGTCGGCCACGTCCCGGACGGTTCCGTCCGCCTTCACCTGGTAAAAAGCGCCGTCCAGCCCAATCATTTCCCCGTCCAGGGCGTGAAAGGTGCCGATGCCGAAGTCACCGTTTCTCTTGAGCTCTCCAATGGTTTCCGTTCCGTCGTAGACCCCTTCCATAAGGGCGTTGATGGTTGAGGTCTGGTAGAGGGCATCGGTTCGTCGGTCATGATGGGCGCATGCCGCCAGGAGAAGGGAAAAGCCCAGAAGGAGCCTGGTTGCGGGGCGGATTGGACTCATTGCCTCTTTCCTCTCTGCGTGTGAGGGAACAGGGACACGAAGCGGTCCAGCTCCTCCAGGTACCGACCCTTTTCCTCCGGCGCGAGAAACGCCGCCAGGAAGGAATTGCGCGCCAGGGTGAGGATATCGTCCGGTTCCAGGTTCAGCGCTTCCTGGGCTGCCAGGTAATTCTCCGTGAGGTAGCCGCCGAAATAGGCCGGGTCGTCCGAGTTCACCGTGACACGCAGTCCCAGGTCCAGAAGCCGTTTCAGGTTGTGATCGGCCATGGTGTCGAACACGCGCAGCCGCACGTTGGAGAGGTGACAGACGGTGAGGGGAATTTGTCCGTTTTTCAGCCGTTCCACCAGTTCCGGGTCCCCGATGCAGCGCACTCCGTGATCGATCCGTTCCGAGCCGAGAAGGTCCATGGCCTGACGGATATACTCCGGCGGTCCCTCTTCCCCGGCATGGGCGACCACATGCAGCCCTTCGGCACGGGCCCGGTTGAATACGGCCGTGAATTTCGCCGGCGGATTGCCCACTTCCGATGAATCGAGCCCCACGCCGGTTATCAGGTCCCTGAACCGCAGGATATCCTCCAGGCTCGCCATGGCGGAATCCGCGCTCAGGTGGCGCAGGAAGCAGGGGATCAACCTGGTGGACATCCCGGTCCGGTTTTCCATCTCCACCCGGGCGGAGTGGATGCCGCCGATAACCGTTTCCAGGGGAATCCCCCGCTCCGTATGTGCCTGGGGGTCGAAAAACAGCTCCGCGTGACGGACAGTGTCGGCATGGGCGCGCGCCAGGTAGGCCGCGGTCATGTCGTGAAAATCCCGTTCCTGGAGAAGAACGTGCATCCCCTCGTAGTAGATGTCGAGGAATGACTGAAGGCTGGTGAAGCGGTACGCCCGGCGGACCTCCGCCACGGAATGGTAGGGAAGCTCCACCCCGTTCCGCTCCGCGATGGCGAACATCAACTCCGGCTCAAGGGAGCCCTCCAGGTGGATATGGAGCTCGGCCTTGGGGATTTTGCGGATGAATCTCCGTATGTCAGAACGCATGGAATTCCTTGATTCGAATGTCTCGTGAAGCTCCTCCGGAGTATCCGTTCCGTGCTTTTCCCGCCGCCGGACCGTTTCCCGGATGCTGGTTATCCTTATTACCACAGATTCCGTATTAAGGAATGCATTTTCAGCAGGCAACGGGCGTTTTTTCAACGCTCCCGCAACGGCACGAGGGGAAAACTTCCCCATTGATCTTTCCCCTGGGGAATTGTATGAAGAAGCATCCGCTTGCGGAACGAATGCATGGAAGGAGACGGCAATGGGGATCTGGTACCGGGACTACACACCGGAGGAGATTAATTTCATCGTGAAAGACACGCTCATTTCCCACCTGGGTATTGAAATTACGGAGATTGGGGAAGACTTTCTGACGGCGCGCATGCCCGTCGACCGCAGAACGTGCCAGCCCATGGGCATCCTGCACGGCGGCGCTTCGGTGGCTCTTGCGGAGACACTCGGAAGCTGCGGCGCCAATCTGGTCATCAATCGCGACGAGCAGTACTGCGTGGGGCTGGAGGTCAATGCAAACCATATCCGTTCCGTTTCTTCGGGATATGTGATTGGAACCGCCCGTCCCCTGCACCTGGGAAAGTCCACCCAGGTGTGGGAGATGCTGATCCGGGACGAGGAGGGTGCCCTGGTGTGTGCGTCGCGCATGACGAATGCGGTGAAAAGTAAAAAGTGAAAGGGGAGCGATGGGAAGCGGCCGACTCAGCGGAGGGGCCGCCGGCCCTTCACATCCCGGCCGCCGAACAGGAACAGGAGCGCGATTCCTGCCAGGAATCCCCCGATATGGGCGAAATAGGCGATCCCCCCCTGCGACTGGCTTCCCGAATTCATCCAGTTTGCGCTGATGAACTGGAGCAGCGCCCAGTAGCCGATGATCAGGTAGGCGGGCACCTCGATGAAGGTGAAGAAGAAAAAGATGGGGAGAAGGGTGAGGACCCGGGCATGGGGATACAGTACCAGGTAGGCCCCCATCACCCCCGCAACCGCGCCGCTGGCGCCGACCATGGGGATATTGGACAGGGGTGCGCTCAGGTACTGGGCAGCGGCTGCCGCGACCCCGCAGCAGAGATAGAACACGATGAACCGCACCCGGCCGAGGGCGTCCTCGATGTTGTTGCCGAAGACCCAGAGGAACAGCATGTTCGAGGCGATATGGAGCCAGTTGCCGTGGAGGAACATGGAGGTGAACACCTGAACCCATGAGGTGAGGGGGGCTGCGCTCAGGTGGGCGGGAACCAGTGCGTAGTGGGCGCTGAGACCGCCCACGAAATGGGTGACGCGCTCCACGCCCCGGGCCGTCTCCACCAGCATCTGCCGGTACTGGCCGGTGAGGCGGTCCTGGATAAAGGCCAGTACGTTGACGGCAATCAGGAGTACCGTGATAATGGGGAACTGTCGGGTCGGGTTGTAGTCCTTGATGGGAATCATGGATGTAGTATAGGAGAGAATGGGCGTCGTGTCGATACGGGAATGCTGCCGTCTCCGGGAAGTCTTGTTTCACCCCGCTGTAGTCACGCCGCCGTTGTTACGGAGTGCCCCATGAGCGATCCGGAAAAACCCGCATCCCTGGACACCGACCTCCCGCGGAGGCTGTACGCCGCCCTGACCGCCGACCGGGACGGGATTCTAACCGTGCTCAACGACCCTTCCATGGAGGTGCTCCGCTCTCTCCTGAAGAACCCCTGCCTGGACGAGCCCCTTCTCCTGATGCTCCTGAAGCGGAGGGACCTGACGGAGGACACGGTGACCGCCGTGTCCCGCCTTCCCCTTGCCGGGGAGAGCCATCCGGTGAAGGTGGCGCTGGTCCATCACCCCGCTACCCCGGCCCGCATCGTCCAGTCGCTCCTTCCCCACCTCTACCTGTTCGAGCTGGTCACGGTCTGCTTCCTCCCCGGCGTGACGCCTGACCAGAAGGTCGCCGCGGAGCGCGCCATCATCCAGCGGCTCCCCGTCACCCCGCTGGGAAACAAGATCACCCTGGCCCGCCGTGCCACCGCGGACGTGGTGGATGCCCTGCTCCAAGAGGGAAATCCCCTTCTCATGGAGGCCTGCCTCGACAATCCCCGCATCAGGGAGGCAGCCCTGTTCCGGTTCCTGAACGGTCCGGCTGCCACCGCCGAAACCATTTCCGCCATCGCCCGCCATCCCCGCTGGAAGAACCGGCCAAATCTGAAGCTGGCCATCCTGAAGAACGCCAGGACCCCGAACATCTGGTTCACCGTGTTCCTGCCGACCCTGCCGCTCGTGGAGGTGAAGAACCTTAGGGTTTCCGGCAGGCTTACCCCGGGGCATAAGGAATGCGTGGAGGAGGAGCTGAAGCGGCGGGGGGTGAGGTGAGATGAAGACCGGCATCGGGGCAGGCTCCGAAAAGGAAAGGGGGAGCCGAAACTCCCCCATTCTCATTTTTCCGCGCCGCTTTCCCGGAGCGCCCGGTCTCTCTCCTCCACCTCCCGGGCCATCTCTTCCTTGAACTCCCTCAACTTGTTCGCCAGCGTGGCATCTGACAGGGCCAGCATCTGCACGGCCAGGATTCCGGCATTCTTGGCCCCCGCCTTCCCCACGGCCACGGTTGCCACCGGGATGCCGCCCGGCATCTGCACGGTGGAGTAGAGGGCATCGATGCCGTTCAGGGCGCCGCCGCCGATGGGGACGCCGATGACCGGCAGGATGGTGCCGGCGGCCATGACCCCGGCCAGGTGGGCGGCCATGCCCGCCCCGGCGATGATGACCTTCACCCCGCGCCCCTCGGCCTCCGCCGCCAGGGTGGCGGTCCGCTCGGGGCAGCGGTGGGCGGAGGATACCCGCATCTCGAAGGGCACCCCGAACTTTCTCAGCATCGCCGCCGCCTCGTCCATGACCGGGAGGTCCGAATCGCTCCCCATGACTATCAATACTTTTGGTTTTTCCATATTATCTCCGTCTGACCATCGGGCTGGAATTTCCGTGTCTTTCAACTTAAAATTCAACACTCAACATTCATAATTGAAAACTTATCTTCCCAGCGCCTTTTTCCCGATGTCGGTCCGGTAGTGGACGCCCTTCCAGGAAATGGCCTTGACTCCGGCATAGGCCCGGTCGATGGCCTCCTTCACGGTGGCGCCCAGGGCGGTTACCCCCAGGACCCGTCCGCCGTTGGTGACGAATTTCCCGTCCTTCTCGGCCGTGCCCGCGTGGAAGACGAACAGGTCTTCCATGGCGGCCGCCGTCTCGAGGCCGGAGATCACGTCCCCCCTGGGGTAGTCGCCCGGATAGCCGCCGGCGGCCATCACTACGCAGACCGCGGCCTTGTCGTGCCATTCCAGCTCGATGGCGGAGATGTCCCCTTCGGCGGTGGCCAGGAGCACCGGCACGATGTCCGACTTCATCCGCATGAGGAGCGGCTGGCATTCCGGGTCGCCGAAGCGGGCGTTGAATTCCAGGGTCTTGACGCTGTCGCCGTCGATCATCAGCCCGGCGTAGAGGACCCCCCGGTAGGGGCGCCCCTCCGCCGCCATGCCGTCCACGGTGCGGCGCATGACTTCCGCCATGGCCTTTTCGTGGATGGCCGGGGTCACCACCGGGGCCGGAGAATAGGCCCCCATGCCGCAGGTGTTGGGGCCGGTGTCGTTGTCGAACACCGCCTTGTGGTCCTGGGCGCTGGCCAGGGGGATGATGTTCCTGCCGTCGGTGAAGGCGAGGAACGACGCCTCCTCGCCCCGCAGGAACTCCTCGATGACCACCCGCGAGCCCGCCTCGCCGAAGGCGTTGCCGGAGAGCATGTCTTTCACCGTGGCGACCGCCTCTTCCCGCGTCTGGGCGATGATGACCCCCTTGCCCGCCGCCAGGCCGTCCGCCTTGATGACCACGGGAAGGCCGAGGGTGTCCAGGAAGGCGATGGCCGGCTCCACCTCGCTGAAAACCTCATACGCCGCGGTGGGGACGTGGTACTTCTTCATCAGGTCCTTGGAGAAGGCCTTGCTCGCCTCGATGATGGCCGCGTTTTTGCGGGCGCCGAAGACCTTCAGGCCGTTCTCCTCGAACAGGTCCACGATCCCCAGCGAGAGGGGGAGCTCCGGCCCCACCACGGTCAGGCCGATCTGTTCCCTTTTGGCGAATTCAAGCAGTCCGTTCAGGTCGTCCACCTTCAGCGCCACGTTCTCCGCCAGCCGGCCGATGCCCGGGTTGCCGGGGGCGCAGTAGACCTTCTTCACCAGGGGCGATTGGGCTATCTTCCATACCAGGGCGTGCTCGCGGCCGCCGCTGCCGATGACGAGTACTTTCATGTCAAATTCTCCAGGATGATTCATATTTTGTAGGGGCAGACC